>NZ_WMBF01000720.1:0-2281 GCF_019400875.1 Streptomyces anatolicus
CCCAAGGAGTTCGTGGCGCTGCGCGATGTCGATCCGACGATCATCCAGGAGATGCGGTACATCACTCCGCACAACTTCGTGGGCGAGCCCATCGACGGCTACCGGAAGCCGATGTGCATCCTCACCGAGCCCGCCGCGAAGGCTCTGCACAGGGTGCAGCGGAAGCTGCTGCGCAAGGGCTACTCCCTGAAGGTGTACGACTGCTACCGGCCGCAGCGGGCGGTGGACCACTTCGTGCGGTGGGCCGAGGACCTGGGTGATGAGCGCATGAAGGCGGAGTTCTATCCCCGTGTCGACAAGTCGCGGTTGTTCGCTGACGGTTACATCGCGAAGAAGTCCGGGCACAGCCGGGGCTCCACGGTGGATCTGACCGTCGTGCGGCTTCCGGCGCTGCCGACGCGCCCGTACGTCCCCGGGGAGCCCCTGACGCCCTGTTACGGCCCTCAGAGCGAGCGTTTCCCGGACAACTCCGTGGACATGGGGACGGGCTTCGACTGCTTCGACACGCTGTCGCACACCGATGATCCCCGTGTCACGGGGAAGCAGCGGGCCCACCGCGAACTCCTGAGGGGCGCGCTGTCCAAGGAGGGCTTCGTCAATCTCCCCGAGGAGTGGTGGCACTTCACCTACAAGCCCGAGCTCTTCCCCGACACCTACTTCGACTTCCCGGTCTCCCGGAGGTCCCTGGCGGGGCACTGACGGCGTGCGGCACACAGGAGGGCGACCGGGACCACCCCCGTCGGTCCCGGTCGCGACCTCGGACTCCCTAGTCTCCGGCCTCCGCTCCCCCTGACGAAATCCGGTTGCCCGTGGCACACTTCTGACAGGTCGTCAGGTTCAGTGCTCATGGAGGAGCCTTGTCCCGTACACGCACCCCCGTAGTGGCCGACTGGTTCGCCGGGGAGGGGGAGAGCTTCCGCCTGCTGGGCACCCGCTGTGCGGCGTGCGCATGCGTCTTCTTCCCGCGCGAGGACGGCTTCTGCCGCAATCCGGGCTGCTCGGGCGGCGAGCTGATCGAGGTGGCGCTGTCGCGGCGCGGGCGCGTCTGGTCGTACACCGACGGGCGCTACCGGCCGCCCCCGCCTTATGTCTCCGATCCGGAACTCCCCTGGGAGCCCTACACGTTGATCGCTGTGGAGCTGGCGGCGGAGCGCATGGTGGTGCTCGGGCAGGCGGCTCCCGGCGTCTCGGTCGCCGATCTCGCGGTCGGCATGGAGGTGGAGGTCGTCCCCGGAGTGCTCAATGAGGACGACGAGGCGACGTGGACGACATGGCACTGGCGGCCCGTGGGGGTGGGCGGATGAGCGGCGAGGTGGCGGTGCTCGGCGCGGGCATGCACCCCTGGGGCAAGTGGGGGCGCGGCTTCGTCGAGTACGGAGTGGTGGCGGCGCGCGCGGCGCTCGCGGACGCCGGGGTCGACTGGCGGGACGTGGGCTCGATCGTCGGGGCGGACACGGTCCGGGGCGGCTATCCGGGGTATGTCGCCGGGGCCACGTTCGCCAAGGCGCTCGGCTGGCAGGGGGCGCGGGTGGCGAGTGTGTACGCGGCGTGCGCGTCCGGCGCCCAGGCCATCGCCGCCGCGCGTGCGCAGATCCTCGCGGGGCTGGCGGACGTGGTCCTTGTGGTCGGTGCGGACGCGGCGCCCAAGGGGTTCTTCCGGCCCGCCGGCGGGGACCGGCCGGATGATCCCGACTGGCTGCGGTTCCGTGTGCTCGGTGCGACCAATCCCGCGTACTTCGGGCTCTACGCGCGCCGCCGGATGGCCGTGCACGGCGACACCCTGGAGGACTTCGCCCAGGTCAAGGTGAAGAACGCGGCGGCGGGCGCGCTGAACGCGAACGCCCGGTACCGCAAGGCCGTCACCGCCGAGGAGGTCGCCGCATCCGCCGTGGTCGCCGACCCGCTGCGGCTGCTGGACATCTGCGCCACCTCCGACGGGGCCGCGGCCCTAGTGCTGTCCAGCATGGAGTTCGCGCGGCAGCGGGGCGCCTCGGATCCGGTGCGCATCCGCGCGGTGTCCACCGTGACGCCGACGTATCCGACCACGGTGCTGGACCTGCCGGACATCGCCACGGACTCCGCGGCGGCCGTGGCCCCGACCGAGGGGACCTTCCGTGCCTCCATCGCGCGTGCGGCGTACGAAGAGGCGGGCATCGGCCCCGAGGACGTATCCCTGGCGGAGGTGTACGACCTGTCCACCGCTCTCGAACTCCAGTGGTACGAGGATCTGGGGCTCTGCGCCGAGGGCGAGGGGGCCAAGCTGCTGCGCGACGGGGTGACG
>NZ_WMBF01000721.1:0-2263 GCF_019400875.1 Streptomyces anatolicus
CATTCGGGGGCACTCCTGGTGCGGGCGGTCCGAGCGCGTACGAAGCTCGGTCAGGAACCGCTGCATCGGTGCAGCGAGGAACCCCGAGGAGCAACGATGCGCGCGCCCACCGTTCTGTCCGCCGTCGGCCTGGCGGCCGCCGTCGTCCTGGCCGCGGCCGTCCCCGCGGCCGCCGCTCCCGCGCTCGACGGAGGTCCCGTCGCGGGCACCCACGCCGTTCCGGCGGCGGAGAGCGGTGTTCCGGTGGTGGACAGCGGCATTCCGGCGGAGAGCGGCGTCCCGGCGATGGACAGCGCCGTCCCGGCGGTCGGCAGCGGCGTTCCGGGGGAGCCCACACCCGGCGGCGGACTCGGCGGCCCCCTCGGCGCCCTCCTCAACCCCGTCGTCAACCTCCTCGGCGATCTCCTCGGTCTCGGCGGCCGTGACGGAGGTACGCAGGGAGGCAACCCCTTGGGCAGCCTGACGGGCGCGCGCACCGGCAACTGACGTACGGGTCACCGCGTTTCGCGGGCGCCCAGGCGCGGGAGGCCGCACCGCTCTGCTGAGGGCTAATACCGGCCCGGCCGGGCCCGGTGATCACTACCGTCACTCCCATGACGACGATCACCACGCACACCGTCGAATACCCGGCCGACGGTCTGACGATGGTCGGGCGCCTCGCGCTCCCGGCCGGAGCCGGCCGCGCGCCCGCGGTCCTGATCGGGCCCGAGGGGCCGGGGCTCAACGACTTCCAGCGCGGCCGCGCCGACGCCCTCGCCGAACTGGGTTACGTGGCGCTGGCCTTCGACATCAACGGCGGCCGCTGGTTCTCCGACCCCCAGGAGATGCTGGCGCACACCACTCCCCTGCTCGCCGACCCCGACCGGATGCGGGAGATCGGCCACGCGGCGCTCGACGTGCTGCGCGCCGAACCGCGGACCGACCCCGACCGGATCGCCGCGATCGGCTACGGCACCGGGGGCGCGATCGCGCTGGAACTCGGGCGCGACGGCGTCGACCTGCGCGCGATCGCGACCGTCAACGGCCTGATCACGGGCCGGCCCGGCGAGGCGGCCCGCATCCGCTGCCCGGTCTGGGCCGGGGTCGGCTCGGAGGACCCGATCATGTCGCCCGCGCACCGGGAGGCGTTCACCGCCGAGATGCAGGACGCGGGCGTCGACTGGCGGCTCGTGGTCTACGGCGGCGCGCTGCACGCCTTCCACCACCCCGACGTCGCACAGGACGTGCTCCCCGGCGTCGGCCACCACCCCGTGCACGCGCGCCGGGCCTGGGACGATGTCGTCGCCCTGCTCGCCGAGTGCCTGCCCCTGCCAGTCACTACGTGACCAAGGACCGGGCGATGCGGAACTCCCGCTCGGCCTCGGCCCGGTGGCCCGCCGCCTCGTAGGTGGAGCCGAGGCGGCGGCGGACCTCCCGCTCCAGGGGCCTGCTGGTGTGCTCGGTGAGCGTGGCCAGGGCCTCCCGCTGGAGGGTGAGGGCCAGTGGCAGGTCTCCGTGGCCGTGTTCGGCGGCGCCGAGCAGGGACAGGCTCGACGCGCGCAGTTGCAGGTCGCCGACCTCCCCGGCAAGCTCCGCCGCGCGCCTCGCCAACTCCCTGACCTCGGCGTGCCTGCCGAGTGCCAGGTGGGCCTCGGCGGTGAAGCAGAGGGTCTTGCTGATCATTCGTGGGCGGCCGATCTTCTCGGCGAAGGCCAGGGACGTGGCGTAGTACGTGAGTGCTTCCTCGTGCCGTCCCTGCTGGTCGTGGAGGGCGCCGAGCTGGCAGCTCGACATCCCGGCGAGCCAGTCGTCGTCGAGCCGGGCGGCCAGCGCCATGGCCTCGCGCAGGTGGGCGGCCGCCTCCCGGACGCGGCCGAGCGCGCGCTCGGCGGCGCCCGAACCGGCGATCGCCCGCGCCTGTTCGCGCAGGTCGCCCTGGTGGCGGGCGAGGCGCAGCGCGTCGGCGCACCAGGCGAGCGCCTGCGGGAAGCGTCCCTGGTAGAGGTCCGCGATGGCCATGCAGTTGCGCAGGGAGGAGGGCATGCGCCGGTCGTCGGCCAGGTCGGCGCTGGGCAGCGCGAGCTCCAGGGCGGCGCGGCACTCGTGGTAGCGGCCCTGGCGGACCAGCGTGTCGACCAGGGACTCGGCGGTCCAGCAGGCGTGGTCGTGCTGTCCGGCGGCCGCCGCGAAGGCGATCACGTCGAGGAGTTGGCCGCCCGCCGCCTCCAGCCACCCGTCGGCCTCCCGCCAGTCCGCGAAGGGCGAGAGGGGGGAGTGGAGGGCG
>NZ_WMBF01000722.1:0-2250 GCF_019400875.1 Streptomyces anatolicus
CAACCGCAACGGCCCCCCAACTACCCCCACCTACCAGGAAGCCTTCCGCACCCCCGGCAAGAACCCCGCATGCGCCTGCTCCCGCAACTTCACCCGGGACAGTCCGAACGCCCCCACATAACCCCGCGGCCGCCCATCCACACTGTCCCGGTTCCGCACCCGCGTAGCGCTCGCGTCACGCGGCTGTCGCGCCAACTCCCGCTGGGCCGCCAGCCGTTCAGGTTCCCCCGTGCCGGGCCTGCGGATGATCTCCTTCAGCTCGGCCCGCCGCGCGGCGTACCGCGCGACGATCTCCCGGCGCTGCTCGTTCTTCGCGATCTTGCTCTTCTTCGCCATCGCTCAGACCTTCCCGCCCCGCGCGCGGATCCGCGCGACCGCCGCCTCGACCCCGATGGAGTCCACGGTCCTGATCCCCTTCGCGCTGAGCCGCAGCCGCACGTACCGGCCCTCGCTCGGCAGCCAGTACCGCTTGCGCTGGACGTTGGGGTCGAAGCGGCGGGAGGTCCGCCGGTGGGAGTGGGAGATCTGGTTGCCGAAGCCGGGCTTCGCGCCCGTCAGCTGGCAGTGGGCGGACATGGTGACGCACCTCTCGGTCGATGGAAGGACCCCGCAATTGAAAACGGGAGTCGTTTTCATATACTAGCCACATGGCCCGCAACGAACTCCGCCCGATCATCAAGCTCCGCTCCACAGCCGGAACCGGCTACACGTACGTGACCCGCAAGAACCGCCGCAACGACCCCGACCGCCTCACGCTGCGCAAGTTCGACCCGAAGGCCGGACGCCACGTCGACTTCCGAGAGGAGCGCTGACCGCCATGCGCAAGGACATCCACCCCCCGTACGGCCCCGTCGTCTTCCGCGACAAGGCCGCGGGCTTCGCCTTCCTCACCCGGTCGACCGCCACCAGCCCCAAGACGGTCGAGTGGGAGGACGGGAACACCTACCCGGTCATCGACGTCGAGGTCTCGTCCGCGAGCCACCCCTTCTACACGGGAACGGCACGCGTCATGGACACCGCCGGCCGCGTCGAACGCTTCGAGCGCCGCTTCGGTAAGCGCTGATGGAGCGCCCGATGGACCGCCCCATGGACCGCCCCATGGACACCGTGATCGTCGGCGGCCTCCACGCGGACGCCCGCAAGGCGGCCGTCGACCACCTCCTCGCCACCGTCCCCGGCAGCGTCGCCCTCCACCACGACCTGTCGACCGCCGTGCGGGGCACCGTCGTTCGCACCGTGCGCGACGCCACCGGCCCGCTCTCCTCCGGCGAGGCCCCCCTCGTCAACGACTGCGCGTGCTGCGCGCTCCGCGAGGACCTGGTGCCCGAGCTGCGGCGGCTCGCCGACGCGGGCCTGCACCGGCTCGCGGTCGTCGAGCTGTGGGACTCCGTCGAGCCCAAGGCCATGGCCGAGGTCATCGCCGCGCACGGCGGCGAGGGCATCACGCTCGCCGGCGTGGTCACGGCCGTCGACCCCGCCCTGCTCCTGCCCTGCCTGGGCAACGGCGACGACCTCATGGAGGCAGGCCTCGCCGCGGCCCCCACCGACCAGCGCACCGTCGCCGACACCTGGGCGCGCCAGCTCGAATACGCTCCCGTGCTTGCCGTCGCGGACTCCGCCGAGGCCGACGACGAGGACCGCGCCCTGCTCGCCCAGCTCCACCCGACGGCACGCCAGATCCTGATCGGACAGGGCGACTTGGCGGGCGCCGCGCTCGCGGGCTTCGACGTCGAGGCGGCCGCCGCGGCCCAGCACCCGGCCTGCGCCCTGCTGCCGGCCGAGGCGGACGCGTGCGGTGTCTCCACCTTCGTATGGCACCGGGAGCGGCCCTTCCACCCCGAGCGGCTGTACCAGGCGCTGGAGGATCTGACCTGCGCGGCCGCCCGCAGCCGGGGGCGGTTCTGGCTCGCCGACCACCCGGACACGCTGCTCGGCTGGGACGCGGCGGGCGGCGCGCTGTGCGTCGAGAGCGCCGGGCCCTGGCTCGCCTCACTGCCGGACGCCGCGTGGGAGATGGTCCCGCCGATGCGCCGCGCGGCCGCCGCCATGGACTGGCACCCGGAGCACGGCGACTGCTGCAACCACCTGGTGTTCACCTCGCCGGGCCTGGACCGCGAGGGCCTCGAACAGGTCCTGGAGTCCTGCCTGCTGACCGACGAGGAGTACGCCGCCGGGCGCGACGCCTGGAAGAACCTGCCCCCTGCCTTCGACACCCTCCTGGAGGTCTGACCCTTGTCCCCCCGCAAGGCC
>NZ_WMBF01000723.1:0-2238 GCF_019400875.1 Streptomyces anatolicus
GTACCCCGTCCCCTCACCCAGACCCCTGCCCCCGCCCGGCCATCGATGCGGCCCTCGCCAGGCGTCTGGTCGACACACAGTTCCCGCAGTGGGCCGGGCTGCCGCTCAAGCTGCTCGACCCGGCCGGCTCGGACCACGTGATCTACCGCCTGGGCGAGGAGCTGTCCGTCCGGCTGCCCCGTCACGCCGACGCGATCGGGCAGGCCAGGAAGGAGTCCACGTGGCTGCCCCGGCTCGCCCCGCACCTGCCGCTGGCCGTCCCCGAGCCAGTGGGGCTGGGAGAGCCCGGGCTCGGCTATCCGTGGCCGTGGGCCGTCTCCCGCTGGCTGGAGGGCGAGGTGGCGACCCCTGAGGCGCTGGGCGACTCACCCCGGGCCGCCGTACGCCTCGCGGAGTTCCTCGCCGCCCTCCAGAAGTGCACGCCGGACGTGTTTCCGGCCGGGGCGGCGCCGGAGGACTGCTTTCCTGCTGAGGCGGCGCCCAAGGACGTCCGTTTTCCGGCCGATGCGGCGCCCGAGGACGTCCGCGCCGACACGCTCGCCGGCCGGGACCGCGCCACCCGCGCCGCCATCAGCGAGGTCGCCGGTGTGTTCGACGCCGAGGCCATGACCGCGCTCTGGGACGCGGCCCTGAGCGCCCCCGAGTGGGACCGTCCGCCGGTCTGGTGCCACGGCGACTTCCACACCGGCAATCTGCTGACCGTCGACGGACGCCTCAGCGCGGTCATCGACTTCGGCGAGCTGGGCGTCGGCGACCCGGCGTGTGACCTGATCATCGCCTTCACCCTGATGTCGCCCCGGAGCAGGGCCGTGTTCCGCGGCGCGCTCGGTGTCGACGACGCCACGTGGACCCGCGGCCGCGGCTGGGCCCTGGCCACGGGTCTCAACGCGTACACCACCTACGCCGCCGCGCACCCCCGCGTCGCCGCGCAGACCAGCCGCCAGATCACCGCGGCCCTGGCCGGCTGAGCCGCGTCGTCATCCGCGTCACGCCGCGCCCGACTCCCCCAGCTCCGCGCGCGCCGCCACGAACGCGTCCACCGCGCGGTTCACGTCCTCCGTGGAGTGCGCCGCGGAGAGCTGGACGCGGATGCGGGCCGCGCCCTGCGGCACCACCGGGTACGAGAAGCCGATCACGTACACGCCCCGCTCAAGGAGCAGCTCGGCCATGCGACCCGCGACGGCCGCGTCGCCGATCATGACCGGGGCGATGGCGTGGTCGCCGGGCAGGATGTCGAAGCCCTCCTCGGTCATCCGCGAGCGGAAGAGGGCCGTGTTGGCGTTGAGGCGTTCGCGCAGGTCACCCGCCGACTCCAGGAGGTCGAGGACCTTCAGGGAAGCCGCCGCGATCACCGGCGCGAGCGTGTTCGAGAAGAGGTACGGGCGCGACCGCTGGCGCAGCAGCGCGACGATCTCGGCGCGGGCCGCGACGTAACCGCCCGAGGCGCCGCCGAGCGCCTTGCCCAACGTGCCGGTGATGATGTCGACGCGGTCCATGACGCCGTGCAGCTCGGGGGTGCCGCGACCGCCGGGGCCGACGAAACCGACGGCGTGCGAGTCGTCGACCATGACCATGGCGTCGTACCGGTCGGCGAGGTCGCAGATCTCCCGCAGCGGAGCGACATAACCGTCCATGGAGAAGACGCCGTCCGTGACGACCAGCCTGCGCCGGGCCCCGGAAGCCTCCTTCAACTGCTGCTCCAGGTCCGCGAGATCGCGGTTGGCGTAGCGGAAGCGGCGCGCCTTCGACAGGCGGATGCCGTCGATGATGGAGGCGTGGTTGAGCGCGTCGGAGATGACCGCGTCCTCCGGGCCGAGCAGCGTCTCGAAGACACCGCCGTTGGCGTCGAAGCAGGAGGAGTACAGGATCGTGTCCTCCTGGCCGAGGAAGGCGGAGAGCCGCGCCTCCAGCTCCTTGTGGACCTCCTGCGTGCCGCAGATGAAGCGGACGGACGCCATGCCGTAGCCCCAGCGGTCCAGCGCCTCGTGGGCGGCGGCGACGACCTCGGGGTGGTCGGCGAGACCGAGGTAGTTGTTCGCACAGAAGTTCAGCACCTCGCCGGGGCGGCCGCCCGCCGTGACGGCGACGGTGGCGGACTGCGGGGTGCCGATGACGCGCTCGGGCTTGTGCAGCCCCGCGGCGGCGATCTCGTCGAGGGTGGCCTGGAGGTCTTCGCGTACGGAGTCGAACATACGTAATCCTTCGGGAGTCGAACCGTGAAAGTCAGGGGGGTCGGGG
>NZ_WMBF01000724.1:0-2223 GCF_019400875.1 Streptomyces anatolicus
GCCCCAGCCCGCAGACGACGTGTCCGACGACGACAAGTCGCACGTGCCGCCGCTGACGACCCGCGTCGTCATCGCCGAGGACGAGGCCCTGATCCGGCTCGACCTCAAAGAGATGCTGGAGGAAGAGGGCTACAGCGTCGTGGGTGAGGCCGGTGACGGGGAGAAGGCCGTCGAGCTGGCCCGCGAGCACAAGCCGGACCTCGTGATCCTGGACGTGAAGATGCCCGTCCTCGACGGCATCTCCGCGGCGGAGAAGATCGCCGAGGAGTCCATCGCCCCGGTGCTGATGCTGACCGCGTTCTCGCAGCGCGACCTCGTGGAGCGGGCGCGGGACGCCGGTGCGATGGCGTATCTCGTGAAGCCGTTCAGCAAGAGTGACGTCGTGCCGGCGATCGAGATGGCCGTCTCGCGGTTCACGGAGCTGAAGACGCTGGAGAAGGAGGTCGCGGACCTCTCCCAGCGCCTGGAGACGCGGAAGCTGGTGGACCGCGCCAAGTCGATTCTCCAGACCGAGTACGGCCTCACCGAGCCCGCCGCGTTCCGGTGGATCCAGAAGACGTCGATGGACCGCCGTCTTTCGATGCAGCAGGTGGCGGAGGCGGTCATCGAGGACGCCGAGGAGAAGAAGGCGGCGAAGGGTTAGTCCGGAGCGCCCATACGTACGTAGGTAGGTACGTATGTACGACGAGGCCCGCATCCCCGAAGCCGGGGTGCGGGCCTCGTCCCGTATGCGAAAGCGGGCTCAGTCCTCGCCGAGGTACGCCTTCCGGACGGATTCGTCGTGGAGGAGGTCACCCCCCGAGCCGGAGAGGACGATCTTGCCGACCTCCATGACGTGGCCTTCGTCGGCGAGGGAGAGCGCGGCCTGGGCGTTCTGTTCGACGAGGAGGATCGTCGTGCCGCCGGCTTTCAGTTCGGCGATGGTGGCCATGATTTTCTGCATCATGATCGGCGAGAGGCCCATGGAGGGTTCGTCGAGCATGAGGAGTTTGGGCTGGGACATGAGCGCGCGGCCCATGGCGAGCATTTGCTGTTCGCCGCCGGAGAGGGTGCCCGCCGCTTGTTTGCGGCGTTCTCCGAGAATGGGGAAGAGGTCGTAGGCGCGGGTGATGTCCTTTTCGATGCCTGTTTTGTCGGAGCGCAGGTAGGCACCGAGGCGGAGGTTGTCCTCGATGGTCATGCGGGGGAAGATGTGGCGGCCTTCGGGGGAGTGCGCGAGGCCCAGCGAGACTATTTGGTCGGCGCGGTATTTGCGCAGCGTCTTGCCGTTGAATTTGATCGAGCCGCTGACCGGCTTGAGGAGGCCGGAGAGGGTGCGCAGGGTGGTGGTTTTTCCCGCGCCGTTGGTGCCGATCAGGGTGACGACTTTGCCGGCCTCGACGGTGAAGGAGATGCCTTTGACGGCTTCGATCTTGCCGTAGGCGACGCGGAGGTCCTCGACCTCAAGGAGTGCGGTCATCAGTTGTTCTCCTCGAGGGGTTCGCCGAGGTACGCGGCGATGACGCGGTCGTCCTGTTGGACCGTTTCGCTGGATCCTTCGACGAGTTTCTCGCCCTGGACGAGGACGGCGACGCGGTCGCAGAGGTTGAAGATGAAGCGCATGTCGTGCTCGATGACGAGGACGGCGATGCCCATGTCGCGGATGGCGAGGACGAGTTCTTCGGTGGCGCGGGTTTCCTGGGGGTTCATGCCGGCGGTGGGTTCGTCCAGGAGGAGCAGGCCGGGTTCGCTGGCGAGGGCGCGGGCGATCTCCAGCTTGCGTTGTTCGCCGTAGGGGAGGTTCCTGGAGAGGTGTTCGGCTTTGTCGGCGAGGCCGACGAATTCCAGGAGTTCCATGGCGCGGGCCTTGGAGGCCGCCTCGGCGCGGTGGAAGCCGGGGCCGCGGAGGAGAGCCGACCAGAGGCCTTCCTTGGTGCGGGTGTGGCGGCCGACGAGGACGTTCTCCAGGACGGTCATGTTGGCGAAGAGCCGGATGTTCTGGAAGGTGCGGGCGATGCCCGCCGCGGTGACCTTGAAGGATTTGGCGGGCAGGATGTCGCCCTTGTACCGGACTTCGCCTTCTGTGGGGACGTAGAGGCCGGTGAGGCAGTTGAAGAAAGTGGTCTTCCCTGCGCCGTTGGGGCCGATGAGGCCGACGATCTCACCGGTGTTGACGGTGAGGTCGACGGAGCGTACGGCGGTGAGGCCGCCGAAGCGCATGGTGACGCCGCGGGCGTCGAGGAC
>NZ_WMBF01000725.1:0-2222 GCF_019400875.1 Streptomyces anatolicus
GCGCTGAGAGGCGGGCGTGGGTGGGCGGGTGTTTGCCCGGCGCTGACGGGCGGGTGCGCTCGGGCGTGATGGGGGGCAGCCAGGGGCGATCAGTCCGTGCGGTCCTCCGGACGTGAGGCGCGAGGGGTTACCAGGCCTGATTCGTAGGCCGCTATGACCGCTTGGGCGCGGTCGCGGACGGACAGTTTGTCGAAGATGCTGGTGATGTAGTTCTTGACGGTGGAGACGCTGATCGCCAGGTCACGGGCGATCTCCGCGTTGTCGTGGCCGGTGGCCATGAGGCGCCACACCTCGACCTCGCGGGGCGTCAGGCCCCCGGCCGCCTCGGGGGAAGTCCGCGCCCCGCCCGGGGTGCGTACGTACGTGGAGATCAGCCGCGTGAGCAGCCGCGGCGCGACGACGGCCTCCCCGGCGTGGACCGTGCGGATCGCCGCGCCCAGCTCCTCCGGGGAGCTGTCCTTGGGCAGGAACCCGTACGCCCCGGCGCGCAGGGCCCCCACCACGTACTCGTCGAGGTCGAAGGTGCTGAGGGCCAGGACCCGGCAGCCGGGCACCTCGGCGGCGAGTTCCGCGGTCGCGCCGACGCCGTCGAGGACGGGCATGCGGATGTCCATCACCACCACGTCGGGGCGGAGCCGGCGGGCGAGGGCGACGGCCTCGGCGCCGTCCCCGGCCTCGCCCACCACCTCGATGGACGGGTCGGGGGTGAGGATCAGCGACAGGCCGCGGCGGACCAGGGGCTGGTCGTCCACGATCAGCACCTTGATCCTGGACGGAGCCGACCGCCCGGTCTCAAAGGTCTCGGTCTCAAAGGTCTCGGTCTCGGTCTCGGTCTTGGTCTCGGTCTCGGTCATCGGGGCGTCCCCTCGTTCTGGGTGGCCGCTCCGGCCGCCCCATCGGTGCCGTCGGCGTCATCCATGGGCAGCGGCAGCTCGGCCACCACGGCGAACCCGCCATCGGCCCGCGGGCCCACCGTGAGCGTGCCGCCGTGCAGGGAGACGCGCTCGCGCATGCCGATGAGGCCGTAGCCGCCCGGGCCCACCGCCGACGCCCCCTCCTGCGGGGACGCGCCCCCGCCGTTGTCCCGCACCTCTATGGTGACCCGCTCCTGGTGGTAGGTCAGTTGTACGGAAGCACGAGCACGCCCCGCGTATTTGCGGGCGTTGGTGAGGGCTTCCTGGGCGATCCTGAACACCGTGAGGCCGACGGTCGGCGGCAGCGCGCGCCTCGGCCCGCTGACGGTGAACTCGGTCGGCAGTCCGGCGAGGCGGGACTCGGCGACCAGGCGGTCGAGGTCGTCGGCGCCGGGCTGGGGCAGCGAGGGCGCGGCCTCCGGTTCGTCGTCGGCCCGCAGCACGTCGAGGAGTTGGCGCATCTCGCGCAGGGCGAGCCGCCCGGAGGACTCCAGGGTGACCAGGGCGTCCCGGGCGATCTCCGGCCGGGCGAGGTTGGCGCGGGCGCCACCGGCCATCAGCTGCATGGTGGTGATGTGGTGGGCCACGATGTCGTGCAACTCCCTCGCGATACGGCGGCGTTCGTCCGCCACCGCCCGCTCGGCGACAAGCTCGCGGTTGGCCGCCACCTCCTGCTGCCAGCGGTTGATCGCCAGGGCGGTGCCGACGACGATGAGGGCCGTGAGGGGCGAGGCGAGGGCGTCCCGCAAGGACGGTACGCGGCCGTCGCTCTGGCTCAGCACCGTCAGCGCCACCGTCGCGGTGGCCGCGACCGCCGTCACCCGGCCCGGGCAGGCCCTGGCGACCGAGTACAGCGCGACGACCAGCACGGCGCCGAAGTGGCTGGGCAGCGGGATGGTCAGGGCGGCCGTCGCGTCGAGCGCCAGTACGGCCGCGAGCGCCGCCACCGGGTGGCTGCGCCGGGCGAGCAGCGGCAGCGCCGCGAGGGCGACGAGGAGGAACCCGGCGGCGCTCACGTCCTGTTGTCCGTCGGGACCGTCGGGGCCGTCGGAGAACACGTAACTGAGCAGGTTCAGCGCGCAGGCGCCGCCGGCGACGAGGGCGTCGTTACGGCCTTGCCGGTCGCTGTCGGTCCCGCCGTCGGCCTCGCTGTCGGCCACGCCACCGGGCTCGCTGTCTCGGCTCCTGGGCATCCCTGTCTCCCCCCGTGTCCCGGGGGCCAGGGTCGCACAGCGGGCGTTGCGGGGGCGGTTCGCGGGTTCTGGTGATTGGGCGGGGCAGGACCCTGACCAGGACCAGGGTCCTGGT
>NZ_WMBF01000077.1:0-20477 GCF_019400875.1 Streptomyces anatolicus
CCCCAAAACCCCTCGCACGGACGCACCCCGTTCGACACGCTGGCGAAACTCCCCTTTTGTGGGGGTATCGGCTCGTTCGATTACCAGAACACTGGAGGGCGCTGTGCGGCAGCCGGAGGGCTACGACTACGACACCCACAGCACGCTCGCCGGGCCGCTCACCGAGCCGCACGGCGGCGGCGAGGGCGGCGGGGCAGGCGGCTACCGGGTTCAGTACCGCAAGCTGCTCTCCTCCGAGCCGCACCGAATACGCGCCGTGCTGCTCATGACGCTGGCGCCGATACTCACCGGGCTGCTGCTCGTCTACCTCGTATGGCCCACGCACTGGACCGAACGCGAGGGCGGCGAACGCTGGCTCATCGGGCTCGACGTCACGATGCTCGCCGCGATCGGTCTGATCGAGCTGTTCATGCTGGTCAACGTCATATCGATCGCCCACGCGACGATGGTCGCGAGGGATCCGGTGCCGGTCTTCCCGGAGAAGGGCACCCGCGTCGCCTTCCTCACCACGTACGTCCCCGGCAAGGAACCCCTCTCCATGGTCCGGGCGACCCTCGAAGGGGCGGTCCGGATACACCACACCGGCCCCCTGGACGTGTGGCTCCTCGACGAGGGGGACGCCCCCGAGGCGAAAGCCCTCTGCGAAGAGCTGGGCGTCCGGCACTTCACACGCCTCGGCGTACCGGAGTGGAACCGCGCGAAGGGCCCGCACAAGGCCCGCACCAAGCACGGCAACTACAACGCCTGGCTGGCGATGCACCACGCGGAGTACGACTTCTTCGCCTCCGTCGACACCGACCACGTCCCGCTCCCCAACTTCCTGGAGCGGATGATGGGCTACTTCCGCGACCCGGACATCGCGTTCGTCGTCGGGCCGCAGGTCTACGGGAACTACGAGACGCCCGTCACCAAGGCCGCCGAGTCCCAGCAGTTCCTCTTCCACGCGCTCATCCAGCGCGCGGGCAACCGCTACCGCGCCCCCATGTTCGTCGGCACCAACAACGTCGTACGCATCAAGGCGCTCACCCAGATAGGCGGCCTGTACGACTCGATCACCGAGGACATGGCGACCGGCTTCGAACTGCACCGCCGCCGCAACCCCGCCACCCGCAACCACTGGCGCTCGGTCTACACGCCTGATGTCCTGGCCGTCGGTGAGGGCCCCGCCTCCTGGACCGACTTCTTCACCCAGCAGATGCGCTGGTCGCGCGGCACCTACGAGACGCTCTTCAAGCAGTACTGGAAGGCGCCGTTCACCATGCCGCCCGGGCGCCTCTTCTCGTACACGATGATGCTCGTGTACTACCCGATGACGGCGGTCAACTGGCTGCTCGGCATCCTCAGCTGCGTCCTCTTCCTGTGGTTCGGCGCCTCCGGCACCCAGGTGGCGGCCTCCGTCTGGCTGATGCTCTACAGCGACGCGGCCGCCCTCCAGATAGGCCTCTACCTCTGGAACCGCCGCCACAACGTCTCCCCGCACGAGCCCGAGGGCTCCGGAGGCCTCGCCGGCATGGCGATGTCGGCGCTCTCCGCCCCCATTTATGCCAAGTCCCTCGGCGCCGCCGTCGTGCGCCGCCCGAGCCGCTTCGTGGTCACGCCGAAGGGCGGCGACGCCAGCCCGGACCGGCTGCTGACCTTCCGTATCCACCTCTTCTGGGCGGCACTGCTCGCCGCCTCGCTGACCGCCTCCTTCGTCCTCGGCCACACCCATGTGGCGATGCGCACCTGGGCGGTCCTCGCGATGGCCATCTCCCTCGCGCCGGTCGCGGTGTGGACCTTCACCCTCGCCAAGGAGCGCAGGGAGGCCCGCCGGACGGCCCACGAGCGGCGCGAGGCCGGGCAGAGCGCCCCGGACGCGGAGGGCGAGCCGGAGCCCGCCTTCGCCACCGGTACGACGACAGGAGGGAACTGACCCATGGCCTACCGGCCCTCTAGGCGCACGAGGAAGACACTCATCGGAGTCGGCGCGGGCGCCCTGCTCGTCGGATTGAACGCGCCCGCCGCGCTCTCCTTCGCCGAGGAGCAGTACTACGAGTACAAGATCTCCCGGCCCGGCTACAAGGCGAAGTACGGCTCCTGGAAGCAGGTCGACATCCCCAAGGAGTTCCGCACCAACGCCATCCACGCCGCGCTCCTGCACACCGGCAAGGTGCTGATCGTCGCGGGCTCTGGCAACGAACAGAGGAAATTCGACGCGGGGTCCTTCGACACGGTCCTGTGGGACCCGGTGAACAACACCTTCAAAAAGATCGACACCCCCGAGGACTTCTTCTGCGCCGGGCACGCCCAGCTCCCCGACGGACGGCTCCTGGTGGCGGGCGGCACCGCGCGCTACGAGCTGCTCGACGGCGAGGTGGAGCGGGCCGGTGGCGGCATGCGGGTCAAGAACGAGAACCCCGACAAGGCCATCGTCCTCAAGAAGGGCACCAAGTTCCGCTCGCCGTCCGGCATCGAGTACGTCAGCAAGTTCGACGTCGAGGTGCCGAAGGCCAAGCGGGACTACGAGATCACCTACTCCAAGTCCGGCGCGATGCAGCCCTGGAAGACGAAGGTCAAGGCGAGCGAGGCGCGGGTCTTCGTAGAGGCGATCGAGGCGGGCCCGCAGTCGGTCAACGACAAGTCGGCGCAGTACGAGATCGAGGGCCTGACCGGCGAGGAGGCCGACAACACGTACGGCATCGCCGAGAAGATCGACATGGAGAAGCAGGACTTCCAGGGGATCAAGGCCGCGTACGAGTTCGACCCGAAGGCCGAGAGGTACGTCCCCGTCGACCCGATGAAGAAGGCCCGCTGGTACCCCACGCTGGTCGGCCTGGCGGACGGCAAGGTGCTCGCGGTCTCCGGACTCGACGACGTCGGCGTCATCGACCCCGGCGACAACGAGATCTACGACCCCAAGACGAAGAAGTGGACCGACGGCCCCAAGCGGTACTTCCCGACCTACCCCGCGCTCTTCCTCACCAAGGGCGGCAAGCTCTTCTACCCGGCGTCCAACGCGGGCTACGGCCCCGCCGACAAGGGCCGCGAGCCGGGCCTGTGGGACCTGGCGACGAACAAGTTCGAGAAGGTGCCGGGGCTGACCGACCTCGACAAGACCGAGACGTCCGCGTCCGTGCTGCTGCCGCCCGCGCAGGACCAGAAGGTGATGATCCTCGGTGGCGGGGGAGTGGGCGAATCCGACCAGGCGACCCGCCGCACGGCGGTGATCGACCTCAAGGAGGCCAACCCGTCCTTCAAGACCGGACCCCAGCTCCCGCAGGGCACCCGCTACCTCAACAGCGTGATCATGCCGGACGACTCGGTGTTCACCTCCAACGGCTCATCCGACTACCGGGGCCGGGGCGCCAGCAACATCCTCAAGGCGCAGTTCTACGACCCCAAGCAGAACGCCTTCCGCGCCGCCGCGGCGCCCAAGGTGGGCCGCAACTACCACTCCGAGGCGCTGCTCCTGCCCGACGGCCGGGTCGTCACCTTCGGCTCGGACCCCCTCTTCGACAACGAGCAGAACACCAAGCTCGGCCACTTCGAGCAGCGCATGGAGATCTTCACGCCCCCGGCGCTGCACAAGGGCGGCAAGAACCGCCCGGTGCTCGGTCAGGGGCCGGTGCAGCTGGCCGCGGACGGCCGCGCGACGTTCCTGACCGACCGGCCGGAGAACATCGTCTCGGCCCGTCTGATGCGGCCCAGCGCGGTGACGCACACCACCGACGTCGAACAGCGTTCGATCGCGCTGGGTCTCACCAAGGGCAAGGGAGCGGTGACGGTCGACATCCCCCAGCAGGACACGGCGCTCGTCCCGCCCGGCTGGTACATGCTCTTCGTCAACGACAAGGACGGCACGTCCTCGCAGGCCAAGTGGATCCACGTCGGCCAGGAGCAGTGACTCTCACGCCGCCTTCGCGTTGCGCGCGAGGCCGAGCGCGTAGTCCGGCCACCACTGGCCCGCCGCCGGGCCGCCACGGCACGGGCCGTCCGAGTCGCCGGGCCGCTTGATCCACAGGACGGCGTCGAGCAGCGGGTCGCCCGTGCGGTCGGTGGGCGGAGTGCCGAGACCGCGGCCCGGAGGGTTGCACCAGGCGTCCTGCCGGTCGCCCGCCAGCGGGCCCTTGCCGTTGCGGCTGGTGTCCATCACGAAGTGCTTGCCGCCGACCGACGCCGACAGCGTGCGGCCGTACGCCTTGGTGACCTGGTCGCTCTGGAAGTTCGAGACGTTCAGCGAGAAGCCGTCGGCCTGCGCGACGCCCGCCTTCAGCAGCGGCTCGGAGAGCTTCTGCGCGTCGGTGATCCAGCCGGGGTTGCCCGCGTCGAGGTAGACCTTCACCTTCGGCTGCCGCTTGAACCGCTCGATCGCGTCGGAGAGCAGCCGATAGCGCTCGGCGTGGTACTCGGCCGGGGTGCAGCCGTCCACGATGTGCGGGATCGCGTCGGGCTCCAGGATGACCAGGGCGGGGGCGTCACCGATCGTGCCGGCGAACGTGTCGATCCAGTTCCGGTAGTACTCCGAACTGTTCGCGCCGCCCGCGGAGTGCTGGCCGCAGTCGCGGTGCGGGATGTTGTACGCCACGAGCACCGCCGTGCGGCCCTCCTTCTTCGCGCCCTCGGTCGCCGCCCTGATGTCGGGCGCCGGGTCGTCCCCGGCCGGCCACACGGCGAGCGGCTGCTCGGAGATCCGCCTGAGCGCCTCGGCGTCCTGGGCGCGGCCCTGCTGCTCCCACTCCTTGACCTGGCGGGCGGCGGGGCTGTCGGGGTCGACCCAGAACGTGTTCGGCGGGGCCTTCGCGGCGGCGCTGGAGGCCCCGGAGGCGACCTCCGCGCCGTCGGGCCTCGCGGGGCCGGACTCGGACCCGGACCCCGACGAGCAGCCCGCCGTGAGCCCGATGGCGGTGACAGCCATGAGTGCCGTGAACGTGCGGAGCAGCCGGTGCATCCAGACCCCTTGGGCGACGGTGACGGTCAGTCAGCCCGGCAATCGTTGCATATGGGGCGAATCATCCTCCTGTGCGACACCGGGGCGCTGTGCGCGTGCTGTGCGCGGCGGGCCGGGCGGGGGCGTTCGGGGAACGTACGCCCGAATTGCGAGACAGGGCTGACCACCATATGACCGACGGGTAAGGTCTTTGGCGTGCCGAAGCCGCTCAGCCTTCCCTTCGATCCCATCGCCCGCGCCGACGAGCTGTGGAAGCAGCGCTGGGGATCGGTCCCGGCGATGGGCGCGATCACCTCGATCATGCGCGCGCACCAGATCCTGCTCGCCGAGGTCGACGCGGTCGTCAAGCCGTACGGACTGACCTTCGCGCGCTACGAGGCGCTGGTGCTGCTCACCTTCTCGCAGGCCGGCGAGTTGCCGATGTCCAAGATCGGCGAGCGGTTGATGGTGCATCCCACCTCCGTGACCAACACGGTCGACCGGCTCGTGAGGTCCGGCCTGGTCGACAAGCGCCCGAACCCCAACGACGGCCGGGGCACCCTCGCCTCCATCACCGAGAAGGGCCGCGAGGTCGTCGAGGCGGCCACGCGCGAGCTGATGGCGATGGACTTCGGGCTCGGGGTGTACGACGCGGAGGAGTGCGGGGAGATCTTCGCGATGCTGCGGCCCCTGCGGGTCGCCGCGCAGGACTTCGAGGAGAAGGGCTGAGGGGCCGAGCTACTGTTCCCGCGGGTCAGCGCGCAGTCCCCACGCAGGTGGGGATGGTCCGACCATGCAGGCTCGGAGCACGAGAAGCATGACGTGGTCCCCGCTCAAGCGGGGCTTTGCCGGGCGGTTACGCTCGTATCCATGAAATCCAGCGTGCTGACCCGCTACCGGGTGATGGCCTACGTCACCGCCGTCATGCTCCTCATCCTGTGCGCCTGCATGGTGGCCAAGTACGGCTTCAAGACGGGCGAGGACCTGACGCTCGTCGTGTCGCAGGTGCACGGCGTGCTGTACATCATCTACCTGATCTTCGCCTTCGACCTGGGCTCCAAGGCGAAGTGGCCGTTCGGCAAGCTCCTGTGGGTGCTCGTCTCCGGCACGATCCCGACCGCCGCCTTCTTCGTCGAGCGCAAGGTCGCCCGCGAGGTCGAGCCGCTGATCACCGACGGTTCGCCGGTCACCGCCAAGGCGTAACCCCCGCCGCCACGGGCAACCCGTGGCGGTGAACCATCGACTTTTACTAGGACGTCCTAGTAAATTCGAGGGTATGGACGCTGACGCGATCGAGGAAGGCCGCCGACGCTGGCAGGCCCGTTACGACAAGGCCCGCAAGCGCGACGCGGACTTCACCACGCTCTCCGGCGACCCGGTCGAGCCCGTCTACGGGCCGCGCCCCGGTGACACGTACGAGGGATTCGAGCGGATCGGCTGGCCGGGGGAGTACCCCTACACGCGCGGGCTCTACGCCACCGGCTACCGCGGCAGGACCTGGACCATCCGCCAGTTCGCGGGCTTCGGCAACGCCGAGCAGACGAACGAGCGCTACAAGATGATCCTGGCCAACGGCGGCGGCGGCCTCTCCGTCGCCTTCGACATGCCGACCCTCATGGGCCGCGACTCCGACGACCCCCGCTCGCTCGGCGAGGTCGGGCACTGCGGCGTCGCCATCGACTCCGCCGCCGACATGGAGGTCCTCTTCAAGGACATCCCGCTCGGCGACGTGACGACCTCCATGACGATCAGCGGGCCCGCCGTGCCCGTCTTCTGCATGTACCTGGTCGCGGCCGAGCGCCAGGGCGTCGACCCGAACATCCTGAACGGCACGCTCCAGACCGACATCTTCAAGGAGTACATCGCGCAGAAGGAGTGGCTCTTCCAGCCCGAGCCGCATCTGCGCCTCATCGGCGACCTGATGGAGCACTGCGCGCGCGACATCCCCGCGTACAAGCCGCTCTCCGTCTCCGGCTACCACATCCGCGAGGCCGGGGCGACGGCCGCGCAGGAGCTCGCCTACACCCTCGCGGACGGCTTCGGGTACGTGGAGCTGGGGCTCAGCCGCGGCCTGGACGTCGACGTCTTCGCGCCCGGACTCTCCTTCTTCTTCGATGCGCACGTCGACTTCTTCGAGGAGATCGCCAAGTTCCGCGCGGCCCGCCGCATCTGGGCCCGCTGGCTGCGCGAGGAGTACGGCGCGCGGACCGAGAAGGCGCAGTGGCTGCGCTTCCACACGCAGACCGCGGGCGTCTCCCTCACCGCCCAGCAGCCGTACAACAACGTCGTGCGTACGGCCGTCGAGGCCCTTGCCGCGGTGCTCGGCGGCACGAACTCGCTGCACACCAACGCCCTCGACGAGACCCTGGCGCTCCCCAGTGAGCAGGCCGCCGAGATCGCGCTGCGCACGCAGCAGGTCCTCATGGAGGAGACCGGCGTCGCCAACGTGGCGGACCCGCTGGGCGGCTCCTGGTACATCGAGCAGCTCACCGACCGCATCGAGGCCGAGGCCGAGAAGATCTTCGAGCAGATCAAGGAGCGGGGGCGCCGGGCCCGCCCCGACGGGCAGCACCCCATCGGACCGATCACCTCGGGCATCCTGCGGGGGATCGAGGACGGCTGGTTCACCGGCGAGATCGCCGAGTCCGCCTTCCAGTACCAGCGGTCCCTGGAGAAGGGCGACAAGCGGGTCGTGGGCGTCAACTGCCACGAGGGTTCCGTCACCGGGGATCTGGAGATCCTGCGGGTCAGCCACGAGGTGGAGCGGGAGCAGGTCCGTGAACTCGGGGCGCGCAAGGGGCGGCGTGACGACGCGCGGGTGCGGGGTTCCCTGGACGCGATGCTGGCCGCTGCGCGGGGCGGGACCAACATGATCGGCCCCATGCTGGAGGCGGTCCGCGCGGAGGCGACCCTCGGGGAGATCTGTGGGGCCCTGCGGGACGAGTGGGGGGTTTACGTGGAGCCGCCGGGGTTCTAAGTAGGGGGCCTGTCGGGGGAGCGTGAATCCGCGGGTCCGTCGTGGTCGCTCGCGCAGTTCCCCGCGCCCCTTCGGGGCACGACCCGCGCCCCGTCAGGGGCGCGGGGAACTGCGCGACCAGCCCCCACCAACCCGCGCAGTGTGAGACGGAACAGCGCGCCGCCGCCCGGCGCCCGTTCCGCCGAGAGTTCCGCCCCGTGCGCGTGGGCGATCTGGCGGGCCATCGCGAGGCCGAGGCCCGAGCCCGGCAGGGCGCGGGCCTTCTCGGCGCGGTAGAAGCGGTCGAAGACGTGCGGCAGGTCCTCGTCGGCGATGCCCGGCCCGTGGTCACGCACGGTCAGGTCGGTGGGGGTGAGGGCCAGCTCGACGGGGGCGCCCGGCGGGCTGAACTTGGCCGCGTTGTCGAGGAGGTTGGTGAGCAGCCGCGACAGGCGCGCGGGTACGCCGGGAATGCTGAGGTCCGCCGCCTCCGGCGCGATCCGGAGGGCGAAGGGCACCGCGGGCCAGTGGCCGCGAGCGGCGTCCACCGCGTGGGCGGCGAGGTCGGCGAGCCGCACCTCCTCCAGGAGCGGCTGCGGCTCCTCCTCCCTGGCAAGCTCGATCAAGTCGTTGACAAGACCGGTGACTTCGCGCAGCTGGCGGCCGAGGGCGCCGGACGCCCGTGCGCGCTGAGCCTCCGTCAGGCGGTCGGCCTTGGCGAGGAGTTCGGCGTTCGTGCGCAGTGCCGTCAGCGGGGTGCGCAGCTCGTGGGAGGCGTCGGCGACCAGGCGGCGGCGGGCCGCGACGGACTCCTCGAGCTCGGCGAGCATCGTGTTGAACGTGGCGGCCAGGCGCGTGACCTCATCCTGGCGGGCCTCGCGGTGTCGGCGGCCCCCGGGGCCCCTGCGCCCCCCGGGGCCCCCGCGCCCTTCGCGGCCCGGCGGGTCCGGTGGCAGCTCGATGCGGTGCCGGGCGTCGCGGGTGGCCGCGATCCGCTCGGCCGTCGCCGTGAGCCGGGTGATCGGGGCGAGGCCGGTGCGCGAGACCCAGTAGCCGCCGACCGCCGAGAGCAGGACGCCCGCGCCGCCCACCGCGAGGAGCAGCGCCGCGGCCTGGCGCACGCCACGCTCGGCGATGTCGGCGCGCAGGGCGACCTGTACGGCGTCGCCGTCGCCGAAGGTGGTGGTGTACATGCGGCCCGGCTTGCCGCCGGGCAGTGTGAAGCTCGTGTAGTACGGGGCCTGTTGGCCCGCGGCGACCGCACGCGTCGCGCCTGCCACCGGCAGCAGATACGGGCGCTCCGGGTCCTCGGCGGAGTCCGCCGGGACGATCTGTGAGCAGGCGGGCGCGCCGAGGAACCGGCACTCGCCCGTGACCACGCCGGGCCCCTCGTCGCGGTGCTGCTGGGCGATGAGCGTCGCCGACTGGGCGAGGTTCTGGTCCAGTTGCTGGTACAGCTTGTAGCGGATCACGAAGAACGCGGCCGCGCACACCCCGAGCGCCACCAGTGCGACGGCCGCCGCCGCCATCACCGCGAGGCGGGTGCGCAGTGGCCTGCGCCGCCGCCAGCGCGTGCCGAGCCTGCGCCGGGCGCTCACGGGGAGCCCAGCCGGTAGCCGACGCCGTGCACGGTGTGGACGAGCCGCGGCTCGCCGCCCGACTCCAGCTTGCGGCGCAGATAACCCACGTACACGGCAAGGGAGTTGGAGTCCGGCCCGAAGTCACGGCCCCACACCGCCCGCTGGATCAGCTCGCGCGGCAGGACCTGCCCGGCGTTGCGCAGCAGCAGTTCGAGCAGGACGGCCTCCGTGCGGCTGAACTCGACGCGCCGCTCGCCTCGGCGGCCGGTGCGGGTGGCGGGGTCGAGGACCAGATCGCCGTACGAGAGATCGTCACCGTCGCCGGCCGGGCGATCCGGTGTCACGCGCCGCAGCAGCGCCCGCACCCGCGCCACCAGTTCGTCCAAGGCGAAGGGCTTGACGAGGTAGTCGTCGGCGCCCGCGTCCAGGCCGTCCACGCGCTCGCTCACCGAGTCCAGGGCGGTCAGCACCAGTACGGGCGTCCGGTCACCGGCGGCGCGCAGCCGGCGGCAGACCGCGAGACCGTCCATGACCGGCATCAGCACGTCGAGGACGACCAGGTCCGGCTCCCAGCGGGCCACCGCCGTGAGCGCGCGGTGGCCGTCGGCCGCGCCGCGCACCAGATGGCCCTCGACCGTCAGGGCGTCCTCGACGGCGGCGCGGACCTCGGGGTCGTCGTCGACGACGAGGATCTTGTGCGGCGCCGGTTCGGCCGCGCCCGGCGGCCCGCCTCGGCCGGCCGGGCTCGTGAAGCTCGTGAAGCTCATGGACCAAAGGTGCCAAACGCGGCTCTTAAAACCCTCTTAGACCCTCGCGTGATGCTCCACTGCCATGCGAACCTCTCACTCCGGCCGCGCCGCGCCCCCGGCGGGCCCCCGCCTCTCCGTCGTGATCGGCGCGGGCGGCACCGGCGGGCACATCTATCCGGGCCTCGCCCTCGCCGACACGCTGCGCCGGGCCGTGCCGGGCGCGGTGATCTCCTTCGTCGGCACCGAGCGGGGCCTGGAGAAGCGGCTGATACCGGACGCCGGGTACCGCCTGCACACCGTCGACATGATCCCCTTCGATCCCTCGCTCGGCGCCCGCCGCTATCTGCTGCCCGCCGCGCTGATGAGGTCCGGGACCCAGTGTCGGGCCATCCTGCGCGAGCAGGGCGCGCAGGTCGCCGTCGGGATGGGCGGCTACCCGAGCGCCCCCGTCATCGTCGGCGCCCGCCTCGCGGGCCTGCCGAGCCTCATCCACGAGTCCAACGCCGTGCCGGGGCGCGCCAACCGGTTCGCGGCCCGGCTCACCCCGAACATCGCGGTCGCCTTCGACCGCAGCCGGGCGCACCTGCCGGGCGGCGAGCGCGCGCACACCACCGGCATGCCGATCGCCGCGCCGCTGGCCGCGCTCGACAGGGCCGCGCTGCGCGACGAGGCGCGGCGCGCGCTCGGCGTGCCGGCCGGGGCCCGGCTCGTCCTCTTCAACGGCGGCAGCCTCGGGGCGGCGCGGCTCACCGAGGCGGCGGCCGGTCTCGCCGAGCGGTGGCGGGGGCGAGGACGTCATGACGTACACCTCCTGATCAAGACGGGCCCGGCGGCTCTCACCGAGACACAGGCGCGGCTCGCCTCGACGGGGGGCGACGCGATCGCCCGCGCCGTCCCCTACCTCGACCGCATGGACCTCTCCTACGCCGCCGCCGACCTCGTCGTCTGCCGTGCGGGCTCCGCGACCGTCGCCGAACTGGCCGCCACCGGCGTCCCCGCCGTCCTCGTGCCCTACCCGCACGCGCCCGGCGACCACCAGACCCACAACGCCCGGGTCCTGACCGACGCGGGCGCGGGCCTCCTTCTGCCCGACGCCGAGACCACCGCCGACCGGCTCGCGGAGCTGGTCGGCCCGCTCCTCGCCGACCCGGCGCGGCTCGCCGCGATGAGCGGCGCGGCCGATCCCGGGCCGCACGCCCGCGCCGCCGACCTGCTCGCCGGGCGGGTCCTTCACCTCGCCCACCCCACCCCTCACCTGGAGTACGCATGACCACGCCCACCGCCTTCACCTGGCAGAACCGCACCGTCCTCGTCACCGGGGCCGAGGGCTTCATCGGGTCGATCCTCGTCGACCTGCTGCTCGCGGAGGGCGCGAAGGTCCGCGCCTTCGTCCACTACAAGCCCTACGCGGAGAAGGGCCACCTCGCGCACCTCATCGGTGATCCGCGGGTCGAGATGATCGCGGGCGACGTGCGGGACGCGGGGCGGGTGATGGACGCGGTCGCCGGGTGCGACACGGTCTTCCATCTGGCCGCGCTGATCGGCATCCCGTACTCGTACGACTCCCCGGGCGCGTACGTCCAGACGAACGTCGTCGGCACCGAGAACGTCGCGGAGGCGTGCCGGCGGCACTCCGTGCGGCGGCTCGTCCACACGTCCACGAGTGAGGTGTACGGGACGGCGCTGACGGCCCCGATCGCCGAGTCGCACCCGCTCCAGCCGCAGTCGCCGTACTCCGCGTCGAAGATCGGCGCCGACATGATGGCGCTGTCGCACTGGCACGCCTTCGAGCTGCCGGTGACGGTGGTGCGCCCCTTCAACACGTACGGCCCGCGCCAGTCGGCCCGTGCCGTGATCCCCGCGATCCTCGCCCAACTCCACGCGGGGGCGCGGGAGATCAAGCTGGGCTCGCTGACGCCCACGCGGGACTTCACGTACGTGACCGACACGGCACGGGGCTTCATGGCGCTCGCGGTGTGCGACCGGGCGCTCGGGCACGCCGTCAATCTCGGCGTGGGCCGGGAGATCTCCATCGGTGACCTCGCGAAGGCGCTGATCGTGGCGTCGGGGCGGGAGGCGTCCGTGGTCGTCGACCCCGCGCGGCTCCGGCCCGCCGGGAGCGAGGTGGAGCGGCTTCTCTCGGACAACTCCCGGGCTCGGGAGTGGGCGGGGTGGGAGCCGCAGGTCTCCCTCGGGGAGGGGTTGCGGCACACCTCGGCCTGGGTCGCCGAGAATGTGCGGCTGTTCGCGCCTGAGCGGTATCAGGTTTGAGCTCTGGGTGCGGGGTTGTGGGGGCTGGGCGCGCAGTTCCCCGCGCCCCTTCGGGGCGCCCGCCCCTCACGTTTGCGCGGCTGCCGCTGCCAGGCCGCCCAGGAGCAGCAGAGTGAAGCGGCGGGCCCAGTCCTCGTCCACCGGTTCCGCGCTGACCAGGGCGCGGTGGACCACCGCCCCGGCGATCACGTCGAAGATGAGGTCCGCCGTACGGGCGGCGCCGACCGCGTCCGGCTCCTCCGGAAGCTCGCCCCGCCGCTGCGCCCGCTCCCGGCCCGCGAGGACAAGCCGCTTCTGGCGGTCGACGATGGACGTTCGGATGCGGGCCCGCAGCGGCTCGTCCGTCGTCGACTCGGCGACCACCGCCATGAGCGCCGTCTTCGTCTCCGGCCGCCCGAGCAGCACCGCGAACTGGAGGACCACGCCCTCGATGTCGGCGGCCAGACTGCCCCGGTCGGGGAGTTCCAGCTCGTCGAAGAGTTCCGCCACCGCGTCCACGACCAGCTCGCTCTTGCCCGCCCAGCGCCGGTAGAGGGTGGTCTTGGCGACGCCCGCCCGGGTGGCGACGGCGCCGAGCGTCAGCTTGGACCAGCCCAGTTCGACCAGGCCCTGCCGGGTCGCCTCCAGGATCGCGGCGTCGGCGGTCGCGCTGCGCGGGCGTCCGCCGGTGCGGGGAGCTGGCGGGGTGGGGGGCGTGCGGCTCTGCATGGGCGCGACCATACCGCTCGGTACGTACGAGCCGGGCCCCCCGGCCCGCACCCCAGTGAGGGAGATCACCGACGACGGCTGTCCAAGTCCCGTACCCGGCAGTTACGCTACGACCCGTAGCGAAAGCCCGTGGTGAGAGCCGTGGGCGTCGCCACGAGAGCACACCAGAGCGACACCAGAGCGACAACCACGCAGCACGACCGGCACGGGGTGGGGACCCCGCGCCAACCGACGGTCCTCCTCGGGACCTTGGACCGTGCCCCCTGTGGCCCCGCAATCCGGCGGGGGGCCACAGCCGGGCGCGGTTCCCGCACGGCTTGGGGGAGGATGTACTCATGCAGCCACGGAACATGTCCATGAGTGGAGTCGTCGACCTCGCCGCCGTGAAGGCGGCCCAGGAGGCCAAGGCGAAGGCGGAGCAGGCGCGCGCCGAAGCGGCCCGGCAGGGCGGGGGCGCGGCGGGCGCCGCGATCTCCCCGTCGAGCCTGGTCATCGACGTCGACGAGGCGGGCTTTGAGCACGAGGTCCTCCAGCGCTCCACCGAGGTACCGGTCGTCATCGACTTCTGGGCCGAGTGGTGCGAGCCCTGCAAGCAGCTGGGCCCCCTCCTGGAGCGGCTCGCGCAGGAGTACAACGGCCGGTTCCTCCTCGCCAAGATCGACGTCGACGCGAACCAGATGCTGATGCAGCAGTTCGGGGTCCAGGGGATCCCGGCGGTCTTCGCGGTGGTGGCCGGACAGGCCCTGCCCCTCTTCCAGGGCGCGGCCCCCGAGGCGCAGATCCGCCAGACCCTGGACCAGCTGATCCAGGTCGGCGAGGAGCGCTTCGGCCTGACCGGCCTCGCAGTCGACCCCGGAGCCGAGGGACAGCGGCCCGCCGCCCCGGCCGAGGTGCCCGCCGGTCCTTACGACGCCCTGCTCGAAGCGGCCGTCCAGGCGCTGGACGCGGGTGATCTCGGCGGTGCCGTCCAGGCGTACAAGAACGTACTCAGCGACGACCCCGCCAACACCGAGGCCAAGCTCGGTCTCGCCCAGGCCGAACTGCTCCAGCGCGTGCAGGGCCTCGACCCGCAGCAGGTCCGCAAGGACGCCGCCGAGAAGCCGGCGGACGTCGCGGCCCAGATCGCGGCGGCCGACCTGGACCTGGTGGGCGGCCATGTCGAGGACGCCTTCGGGCGGCTCATCGACACCGTGCGGCGCACGGCGGGCGACGACCGCGACGCGGCGCGGGTGCGGCTGCTCGAACTCTTCGAGGTCGTGGGCGCGGACGACCCGCGCGTGATGGCGGCGCGCACGTCCCTCGCCCGGGTGCTCTTCTGACCCTCGCGTCAGACGCGTAACAGTGGCCGCGTTTGCCAAAAATTGGCAAACGCGGCCACTGTTACTCGGAGTAAGTGACGGGCAGGTATCTGGGTGGCTTCACCCCTTCATGTCCCGTTCTGCTCCCGGCCGTTGAGGCACCGTCCGTGGCTGACCGATACCGGGCGGTCGCGGTTCGGTTATCCGGTCGTTACTAGCCAGTAATGAACCCCCTTGTGCGGGCGCCGAGAATGCACCACGATCGGCGACGCTCGGTCCGATGACCCGCGATCCGACAGCCAGTCGGGGAAGCGGGCTCTTTGGTTCCCCACCGAGCGGTCGTGCGTGACGCGTCGGGCGCGACCAGTGGTTGTCGCTCGGGGGTGATCGCCGGTGATGTGTGGTGCGGTTGGCGCCTCCGACAGCGGGCGCTCTCCTTCCCGAGGACGTAGCACTTCTCCCATCCCTGCCCGGCTGAGCCGCCCGAGCGGGAGCAGTCAGGGCCGGAGATGTACGTCCGAGAAGGAGGAAAGTCATGGAGTCCGTGGCTCGTGGCGGAACCAGATGGAAGCGGTTCGCCGTGGTCATGGTGCCGAGCGTCGCGGCGAGCGCCGCGATAGGCGTCGCCCTGTCCCAGGGCGCGCTCGCGGCATCGTTCAGTGTGTCCGGTCAGCAGTTCAAGCTGACTGTCGACGAACTCAAGGGCACGGGATTCGTCCAGTACGGGGCCGTGGACGTCGGAAAGTCGGGCAAGCACCCGGTCGCCGTCGTCGGCCTCGACTCGGCGAAGATCACCAATCTCTGCCAGTCCGTGGTCGTGCCGGTACCGGCCTTCGGCAATGTGTCGATGACCCTCAGGGCCGGCCGGGCCGGTGGTCCCAAGGTCATCGCCAAGAAGCTGTACATCGACGCCGACGACCTGAAGGCCAACGCGACCTTCAACAAGATCGACATCGGTGTCTCGGTCGATGACACCACCAAGGGGCCGGGTCCGGCGAAGAACGACCAGTACGCCCCGGGCTCGTTCGCGCAGCAGGCGGAGTCGGTGAAGTTCACCAAGGTCCGCCAGCGCGCGTGGGCGACCTCCGCCGGCACCTTCAAGCTCTCCGGCCTCGCGATGTCGGTCAAGAAGGGCAAGCACGAGTGCTACTAGGGCGGTTGACGCCCCGGTAGGCCGTACGGGATTCGGTACGTGTTCGCGTCGTACGCGAGGCAGTACGCGCGCACGTCGTACGCGATCTCGTACGCACTCGTCGCCATGAACGGCCGGGCGCGGGGGCGCGACGGCAGATGACGGAGCCGTCCCCGTGCCCGAATCCGCACGACACACAGAACCAACGCCATTCCCGAGGAGCTGTACGACATGAGCGCCGAAGCGCAAGTGGGACTGGGCGACAAGCTCGGCCGGATGCGCCGATCGTTCCGGGTGTGGCGCGGTCAGCGCCCGTTCTGGGGTGGTCTGCTGACGTTGCTCGGTGGCATTCCGATCATGTACTTCCCGTACGCGAACCTCACGCTCGGCACGATGACGATCCGGATGGCGACCACCGCCGGCGCCGGATCGCTGATCATCGGCGTGCTGTTGATCGTGCTCGGCCTGACCCTGTGGTTCCAGCCGCTCTCCCGGGTCTTCGCGGGCGTCGCGGCGATCCTGCTCGCCCTGGTCTCCCTGGTGGTCTCCAACTTCGGCGGTTTCGTCATCGGTTACCTGCTCGCCCTGCTCGGCGGCGCCCTCGGCGTCTCCTGGGCGCCCGCACGGTCCGCCGGTGGATTCGCGACGACCACGGTGGCCCCGGGTGGGGTGAGCGACGAGCGGGACGATCTGTCAGGAACGAGCCCGACGAACGGGACGAACGGGAGGCACCGTGCCGGCTGACGAGGTGCGCCACGAGGGCTCCGCGAGGGAGCCCCGTGCGAGAACCGGGCCGCGCCACGCGGCGCCCAGGAAGCCGCTGCTGACCCGGCTCCAGGTGCCCGCGGGCAAGGCCATCGCCCTCGCGGCCATGCCGACCGCGGTCCTGATGGGCATGGGCCTGACGCCGACGCTCGCGCAGGCCAGGCCCGGTGCGCCCGAGAACCCCTTCCAGGACGGGCCGTGCGTCACGGCGCCGGACAAGGACGCGGAGGCGGAGGAGAAGGACGCGAAGGGCTCCGGTGAGCCGTCCGCGCCTGCGTCGCCCCGCGCCGGCGACAAGGGCTCCCACGACAAGCCCGAGCCGGATCCCACGCCGTCCGCAGGAGAGCCCGCGGGGGAGAAGGACGCCTCGCACCCTGCCCCGAAGCCGGACCCCAAGCCGGACGTCGACCCCAAGCCGGACGCCGACCCCGAGCCGGAGCCCGCGCCCACCAAGTCCAGGAACCCCTGGGACCCGCTGGGTCTCGGCGACGCCCTCAAGGACGCCTTCACACCGGAGGAGCCCGCCGAGCCTGACAAGCCCGCCGAGTCCGACAAGGAGCCCGAGCGCCCCGAGCCGTCCGCGTCCAAGGAGACCAAGTCCCCCGAGGACACGGCCGAGGACACGGCCGAGGACACGGCCGAGGACACGGCCAAGGACCCGGCACCGGACCCGGTCAAGGACACCGCCGACAAGGTCGAGGACGCCCCGGAGAAGACCCCCAAGGGCGAGGGCGAGGGCGGGGCCGGGGCCGAGGACAAGGATCCCGCCGCGCCGGATGAGAACGGCAAGAAGCCGTTCCCGTGCGTCGTGGAGAAGAAGGTCGACGGCGAGAGCGAGCAGTCGCCCGCGCCGGTCCCGAACCAGCCCTGGCACCTGGAGGCCAGCTCCCTGACGCTCATGGGCGCCGACTACCAGGGCGTCGTGAACCTCACCATGCCGGGCGGCAAGACGAAGCAGGCGCTGAAGTACGTCGTACAGAAGACGGACATCGGCGACCTGCACCAGGTCGTCGAGGGGCCGGCGGGCAAGAAGTACCACGTCGAGGCGGCCAAGGGCACCACGTCCACGATCCGCGGCGGCGAGACGACGATGTACACGGAGCGGATCTCGGGCAAGCTGTTCGGGCTCATCCCGATCACCTTCGACCCCGAGCACCCGCCGCCGCTGAACATCCCGCTGATCTACTTCACGGATGTGAAGGTGGTGCAGGCGGGCCAGTTCGGCGGCAACCTCACCATTCCCGGCCTGCACCAGTCGATCACCGACTGAACCGCTCGGTCGATCAGCGTCCGAGCCGCGCCGCACGAACGCCGAGGGCGCCCCCTGCTCAGGGGGCGCCCTCGGCGTATGACGAGCAAGCGGCGACTAGTCGCGGTCGCCGCCACCGCCCAGGTGGTGCACCCGCACCATGTTGGTGGTGCCGGGGACGCCGGGGGGCGAGCCCGCGGTGATGACGACCGTGTCGCCGTCGTTGAAGCGGTTGAGGTTGCGCAGCTCGGCGTCGACGAGGTCGACCATCGCGTCGGTGTTGTCGACGTGCGGCACGACGTAGGTGTCCACGCCCCAGCTCAGCGTGAGCTGGTTGCGGGTCGACTCGTCGGTGGTGAAGGCCAGGATCGGCTGGGCCGCGCGGTAGCGGGAGAGGCGGCGGGCGGTGTCACCGGACTTGGTGAAGGCGACCAGCGCCTCGCCGCCCAGGAAGTCCGCGATCTCGCACGCGGCACGGGCCACCGAACCGCCCTGCGTACGCGGCTTCTTGCCGGGCACGAGCGGCTGGAGCCCCTTGGAGAGCAGTTCCTCCTCGGCCGCCGTGACGATCTTCGACATCGTCTTGACGGTCTCGATCGGGTAGGCGCCGACGCTCGACTCGGCCGACAGCATGACCGCGTCGGCGCCGTCCAGGATGGCGTTGGCGACGTCGGACGCCTCGGCGCGCGTGGGGCGCGAGTTGGTGATCATCGACTCCATCATCTGGGTCGCGACGATCACCGGCTTGGCGTTGCGGCGGCACATCTCCACCAGGCGCTTCTGCACCATCGGGACCTTCTCGAGCGGGTACTCGACGGCGAGGTCGCCACGGGCCACCATCACGGCGTCGAACGCCGCGACGACGCCCTCCATGTTGGCGACGGCCTGCGGCTTCTCCACCTTGGCGATGACGGGGACCCGGCGGCCCTCCTCGTCCATCACCTTGTGGACGTCCTTGATGTCGCCCGCGTCGCGCACGAAGGACAGGGCGACCATGTCGCAGCCCATCTTCAGGGCGAAGCGGAGGTCCTCGATGTCCTTCTCGGAGAGCGCGGGCACGTTCACGGCCGCGCCGGGCAGGTTGATGCCCTTGTGGTCGGAGATGACACCGCCCTCGACGACGATCGTCTTCACGCGCGGGCCGTCCACCTCGACCACGCGCAGCTCGACGTTGCCGTCGTTGATGAGGACCTGGTCGCCCTTGGAGACATCCCCGGGCAGACCCTTGTAGGTGGTGCCGCAGATCGACTTGTCGCCGGGCACGTCCTCGGTGGTGATGGTGAACTCGTCACCGCGCACCAGCTCGACGGGGCCCTCGGCGAAGGTCTCCAGACGGATCTTCGGGCCCTGGAGGTCGGCGAGGACACCCACGGCGCGGCCGGTCTTCGCGGCGGCCGCGCGGACACGGTCGTACCGGCCCTGGTGCTCGGCTTGCGTGCCGTGGCTGAAGTTGAAGCGGGCCACGTTCATGCCGGCCTCGATCAGCGAGACGAGCTGCTCTTCGGAGTCGACGGCGGGGCCCAGCGTGCAGACGATTTTGGAACGGCGCATGGGGCGATCCTATCGGTTTGTTTCGCTTCGGAATATTCCGTCTGGTGGAATCTACAAATGGGCGGCCGTGCGCTCAGGCGTTGCGGTCGCTGACCAATGCATACGTCTGATCGGCGATCTCCAGTTCTTCGTCGGTGGGCACCACGGCGACGGCCACGCGCGCGTACTCCGGCGAAATGAGCCGGGCTTCGTCGGAACGTACGGAATTGAGCGCGCCGTCCACCGCGAGACCCAGCTCCTCCAGGCCCACCACCGCGGCCTCCCGTACCGGAGCGGCGTTCTCGCCGACACCGGCCGTGAACGCGACGGCGTCCACCCGGCCGAGTACCGCGTAATAGGCGCCGATGTACTTCTTCAGACGGTGGATGTAGATCTCGAAAGCGAGTGCCGCCTCTTGATCACCGGCGTCGATACGGCGCCTGATCTCCCGCATGTCGTTGTCGCCGCAGAGGCCGATCAGACCGCTCTTCTTGTTGAGCAGAATGTCGATCTCGTCGATGGACATTCCGCCGACCCGGGCGAGATGGAAGATCACTGCCGGATCCATGTCGCCGGACCGGGTACCCATCACGAGCCCCTCGAGCGGCGTGAGCCCCATCGACGTGTCGACGCAGCGACCGCCCCGCACCGCGCTCGCCGACGCGCCGTTGCCCAGGTGCAGCACGATGACGTTCACGTCCTCGGGCGCCTTGCCCAGCAGCTGCGCGGTCTTGCGCGAGACGTACGCGTGCGAGGTGCCGTGGAAGCCGTAGCGCCGCACGCGGTGCTCGTCGGCGGTCTTCACGTCGAGCGCGTAACGCGCCGCGGACTCCGGCATCGTCGTGTGGAACGCCGTGTCGAAGACGGCGACCTGGGGGAGGTCGGGGCGGAGCGCCTGGGCGGTGCGGATGCCGGTGATGTTGGCCGGGTTGTGCAGCGGGGCCACCGGGACGAGCCGCTCGATCTCCTTGAGGACCGCGTCGTCGATCACCGTCGGCTCGGTGAACTTCAGGCCGCCGTGCACCACCCGGTGGCCGATCGCGGCCAGCTCGGGGGAGTCGAGGCCGAGCCCGTCGGCGGCCAGCTCGTCGGCGACGGCCCGCAGCGCCGCCTCGTGGTCCGCCATCGGCTCCTCGCGCTCACGGGACTCGGCGCCGCCGCCGGTGAGCGGGGTGTGCTTCAGCCGTGACGTCTCCTCGCCGATCCGCTCGACCAGGCCGACGGCCAGGCGTGAGCTGTCGCGCATGTCGAGCAGCTGGTACTTCACCGACGAGGAGCCGGAGTTGAGGACGAGTACGCGAGTGGCGGTCACTTGAATGCGGTGCTTTCTGTG
>NZ_WMBF01000726.1:0-2211 GCF_019400875.1 Streptomyces anatolicus
AAGGACGCCCTCGTCTCGCAGATCTCGAAGGGCACCCGGAAGTGGTCCGGCCGCACGGCCGCTCTCGTACTGACCTTCGGCGGCGGCCCGAACGGCACGGCCTACGCCCACCGCGTCAACGGCATGCTCGGCAAGGGGCGTCCGGACATGTTCACCAAGAAGACGGCGACGGACGACTTCCACAACCTCGGCAAGCGCCCGGAGACCGCCGTCGTCCGCGTGTACTTCTACACGGCGCCGGGCGGCTGAGCCATGGCGGTCCTGCGCCCCGGCCAGCCCCCGAAGGCGAGCGGCACCCGCCCGCCGCTGCCCGCCCTGCCCCGCTGCCCCGGGATGCGCGGCTACGTCGACCTGCGCGCCGCCATGCGGAAGGCAGGCTTCCGGCATGCGGCGGAGGCACTGCGGGCACCGGTGGCCGCGCCCGCGACGGACGCCCTCTTCGGCACGCTCCCGACCGCCGACAAGGACGAGGGCTTCCGGGTCCTCGACGGACTCTGGTTCCCCGGCCGAGGCGGCATCTGGCACCGCGTCGACCGGCCCTACGTCCAGCAGGCCCGGGCCCGTTGGCAGGCCTCCGGGGGGCCGCGCGGCCAGCAGGCCGCCGCCTTGGTGGACGTCCTCGAGACGGTTCTGCTCGACGACGCGATGGGCCTGCGGCGCCTCGTCCTGTGGGAGGTGTGCTGCCTCCTCGTGGACGGTGGCGAGAGCCCGGCGGCCGCCGACGCGGTGGCGCTCGGCGTGCACCGCAGCGAGGCGGGGCAGCTCGCCGCCGCGGTGAGCGCCGGGTTCCCCGGGGCGGGCCCCGCCCGGCACGCCGCCGAGACCCTCAACGACGTATGGCCGGGCGTGCGGCTGCGCGAGGCGGAGCGGGTCGTGGCGCGGCTGCCGCGCGGCTCCGGCTATCCGGACGGGCCGGCCGACCATCGCCTTGCCGCGCTGGTCGACTCGGTCCGCGCGCGGGCCGCCGAGGTGGACCGGCTCGCCGCCGAGGCCGCGCGGTCCGAGGCCGCGGGAGCGCTGCGCGCCGCCGCCACCGCCCGGCTCGGCGCGCTGCGCCTCGCGCGGGACGACCCGGACGCCCAGACCGAGCTGCTGCGCGTGGCCACGCTCCTCGCCGACGACCCCTTCGCCCCGGCGGAGGCCGAGGTCGAGGCGGTGACCGACGAACGGGCCGTACGCCTGTCCTGGTGCGCGCCGCCAAGCCGCGCGGCCGGTGTGACGTACCGCGTGCTCCGCTTTCCCGACGGCGCGCCCCACCTGGCGGTCGAGACGGCCGCGGGCGCGGCGGATCTGGGCAGTGCCGACACCGACGCCCCGGTGGGCCGCCCCCTGCGGTACGCCGTCGTGCCGTTGCGCCGCGACCGCATCGCCGGGGTGCCGCGCGTCACGGCTCCCGTGCTCCTCACGCCCGTGGTGACGGAGCTGCGCGCCACCGTCGTACCGGGCGGGGTGCGGCTGCGCTGGCGGCCCGACCCGGCGGCGGCCGAGGTACGGGTGACGCGCTCGGGCTTCGGTGACGCCACCGAGGGCTGGGGCGGGGCCTCGCTGGTGCGGGTGCCCTGCGCTCACGACCGGTTGCTCGACGTGCCCCTGGCCCCGGGGACGTACACCTACGAGGTGCGCTGCGGCTACCGCGATCCGGACGGCGATCTCGTGTGGTCCCGTGGCGTCACCCTCACCGAACGCGCCGAGCAGTGGCCATCGCCGGTGGAGGAACTGACCGTGCGGCGGCACGCGGACGGCGAGCGCGTGACCATCGCCTGGCGGCCGCCCGAGGTCGGCGACGGGCTGCTCCTGCCCTGGACGGCGGGCCCCGTCCCGCCGGGCACGGACGTGTCGCGCCTGGTGCGCGCGGTGGAGCAGATCCCGGCGACCTCCCTCGGCGCCGAATCGTGCGCCGAGCTGACACCGCGCCCCGAGCAGCGCGTGCGCGTGACGGCGGTGAGCGTGCTGGGCGCGCGGGCCGTGTCCGGACCGAGCATGCTCATCGAACACCCGGCACCGGTGCGCGATCTGACGGTACGTCGGCTCGCGCCCGACCGAGCCGGGTTGCACTTCGACTGGCCGGAACCGGCGGTCCTTGTCCGTGTGACGTGGAGCGACGGACTGCGGGGCGGGGAGCGGTGCGTGCCGCGCAGCGCGCTGGCGGCCGGGTGGGTGGAGATTCCCGTCTCCGCCGAGGAGTGCGTGGTCACCGTGGTGCCGATGCCC
>NZ_WMBF01000727.1:0-2206 GCF_019400875.1 Streptomyces anatolicus
CGCCTGCCCCGCCTGTGCTCGATGCTCCTCCCCTCAGCGCCCCGGCGGCCGACGTGCCGGCGTCGGGAGCTGCCCTGGAGCGGGTCCTGCGCGGGCCCAGCGGGCTGGGGACGGCGGGCCTGCGCCTGATCCCGCGCGAGGAACCGGCGCCGCCTGCGGAACCGGCGGCGGCCCCGGCGGAGGGCCCGGCCGTGCCGGGTCTCTACCACCACCCGGTGCCCGAGCCCGACCCGGCGAAGGTCGAGGAGGTCAGCCGCAGGATCAAGTCCTGGGCGCTGGACGAGGTGAGCCTGTACCCCGACGACTGGGAGGAGGAGTTCGACGGCTTCTCCGTGGGCCGCTACATGGTGGCCTGCCATCCGGACGCCCCGAGCATCGACCACCTGATGGTCGCCACCCGGCTGATGGTCGCGGAGAACGCGGTGGACGACTGCTACTGCGAGGACCACGGAGGCTCACCCATCGGCCTCGGAGGGCGCCTCCTCCTCGCGCACACCGCCCTCGACCCCCTGTACACGACGCGGGAGTACCAGCCGCTGTGGGCACAGTCGCTGCACGCGGACGCCCCTCGGCGTGCCTACCGCTCCGCCATGGAGTACTTCGTCGGTACGGCCAGCCCCGCGCAGGCCGACCGGTACCGGCACGACATGGCCCGACTGCACATGGGATACCTCGCCGAAGCCGCCTGGGCCCAGACCGAGTACGTACCCGAGGTGTGGGAGTACCTGGCGATGCGCCAGTTCAACAACTTCCGCCCCTGCCCGACCATCACCGACACCGTCGGCGGCTACGAACTGCCGACGGACCTGCACGCCCAGGCCGCCATGCAGAAGGTCATCGCGCTCGCCGGCAACGCGACGACCATCGTGAACGACCTGTACTCGTACACCAAGGAACTCGACGCTCCCGGGCGGCACTTGAACCTGCCCACCGTGCTCGCCGACCGCGAGGGCCTTTCCGAGCGGGACGCCTATCTGAAGGCCGTCGAGGTGCACAACGACCTCATGCACGACTTCGAGGCCGAAGCCGCCGCCCTGGCCGCCGCGTGCCCCGTCCCGAGCGTGCCGCGCTTCCTGAAGGGCGTGGCCGCATGGGTCGACGGCAACCACTACTGGCACCGCACCAACACCTACCGATACAGCCTGCCCGACTTCTGGTAGCAGAACTCGCGGCAAGAGAATGGACTCATCTGTGACCAGCTCCCAGCTCAGCGCCACCTCCGCCGAGACCCGCCTGCGCATCCCCGGCCCGGCGACGCCCTACCAGGGCGACATCGCCCGCTACTGGGACGGGGAGGCCAGGCCCGTCAACCTGCGCCTCGGCGACGTCGACGGCCTCTACCACCACCACTACGGCATCGGCGACGTCGACCACGCCGCCCTGGGCGAAGCCGACGACTCCGAGTACGAGAAGAAGCTGATCGCCGAACTCCACCGCCTGGAGTCGGCGCAGGCCGAGGTGCTTCTGGACCACCTCGGCGACATCGGGCGCGACGACACGCTCGTGGACGCCGGCTGCGGCCGGGGCGGTTCCATGGTCATGGCTCACCAGCGCTTCGGATGCAAGGTCGAGGGCGTCACCCTGTCGGCCAAGCAGGCCGACTTCGGCAACCGGCGCGCCCAGGAACTGCGCATCGCCGACCACGTCCGCGCCCGGGTGTGCAACATGCTGGACATGCCCTTCGGGACAGGGCAGGCGGCGGGCTCGTGGAACAACGAATCGAGCATGTACGTCGACCTGCACGACCTCTTCGCCGAGCACTCCCGCATCCTTGAGGTCGGCGGCCGTTATGTGACCATCACCGGCTGCTGGAACCCGCGTTACGGCCAGCCGTCGAAGTGGGTCTCGCAGATCAACGCCCACTTCGAGTGCAACATCCACTCCCGCCGGGAGTACCTGCGCGCCATGGCCGACAACCGCCTCGTACCGCAGGCCGTCGTCGACCTGACCCCCGCGACCCTGCCCTACTGGGAGCTGCGGGCCACGTCGTCCCTGGTCACCGGCATCGAAGAGGCATTCATCGAGTCGTACAAGGACGGCTCCTTCCAGTACGTCCTCATCGCGGCCGACCGAGTCTGACCTCTCGCGGCGCGGAGCGACGGGCGGGTGGGGGGAGAACCCCCTACGGCACGATGAGGCGCGGGGCAACGGGCAGGCGGGCGGGGGAACCCGCGACAATGGCCCCGTGCACTACCGCGTCCTAGGG
>NZ_WMBF01000728.1:0-2194 GCF_019400875.1 Streptomyces anatolicus
GGCTGGGGCTGGGCGAACCCCGCTCGGGCCCCGCCCAGCTGACCGCCCTCGCCACCCTCGCCTGCGCCACCGCCATCCGCAGGGCCAGGCCCCTGCTCGCCTTCCTCCTCGCCGCCGCCCTCGGCCTCCTCACCGCCCCCTCCCTCTTCACCCTCTCCTTCGGGCCGGCCCTCGCCGTCTTCGCCCTGCTCCTCGGCCGCCGCGCGGCCCGCGCCCGCCCCGCGCTCCTCGCCTTCGGCGCCCTCGCCGTCCTCGGCACGGCCAAGATCGCCGTACGCGACGTGGACCCCGTGGTCGAGTGGCTCGTCCTCATGGGGACCCTCGTCTTCGGCACGGTCTTCCCCTGGCTCGCCGGCCGCTACTGGCGTCAGGCCCGCGAACTCGCCGCCGCCGGCTGGACCCGTGCCGACCAGCTGGAACGCGAGCAGCGCATCGTCGCCGACCGGGCGCGGCTGCGCGAACGGGCCCGTATCGCCCAGGACATGCACGACTCCCTGGGCCACGAACTGAGCCTGATCGCCGTCCGCGCGGGCGCCCTCCAGGTCGCCCCGGACCTCCCGGACCCGCACCGCGAGGCCGTCGCCGACCTCCGCGCGGCCGCCTCGCACGCCACCGACCGGCTGCACGCCATCATCGGCCTGCTCCGCGAGGACGACGACGAACGGGCCCCGCTCGCCCCGACCGGTGAAAGCGTCGCCGACCTCGTCACCCGCGCCGCGGAGTCCGGCCTCCAGATCGCCTACGAAGATGACCGAGGAGATGAACGACCAGTAACGGGACTCGATTCCGGTGGCGCCGAGCCGACCGAACGTACCCTCCACCGCGTCGTCCAAGAAGCCCTCACCAACGCCGCCAAACACGCACCCGGCGCCCCCGTCACCGTCACCGTGCGACGCGGCGGCACCTCGACGGCGGTCACCGTCACCAACGGCCGCCCCGAGCACCACGGTTCACCCTCCGACGGCGGCACCGGCCTGCGCGGACTGCGCGCCCGCGTCACCGACCTCGGCGGCACCTTCGACGCGGGCCCGCACGGCGACGGCTTCCGGGTCACCGCGCGCCTGCCCGCCGAGGGCCTGACCCCCGCGCCCCCGCACCCCGGCGCCCACCTCGCGTACGCGCGCCGCCGCACCGTCCTGGCCTTCGGCGTCGCCGTCACCACGGGCGTACTGCTCGTCGGAGGAACCTTCGCCTGGTACGCGTACTCCCGGACCCACTCGGTCCTCGACCCCGCCGACTTCGCGCGCCTGCGCGTCGGTGAGCCGCGCGCCGAGGCCGAGCGCGTCCTGCCGGACCTGGCCTCCTCCGACCCGCCGGTCGAACGCGCGCCGAGCCCGCCGCCCGCCGGCGCCGACTGCGCGTACTACCGCGCGAGCGGCGAACTCTTCACCGCCGTCCCCTACTTCAGGATCTGTTTCGACCAGGGCGGATCGGGCGACGGCGGCGCCCGGCTCGTGGACAAGACCGTGATTCCCACGGCTGACGAGATGAGCAAGGAGCGTGTGCGGTGAACGAGGCCATCCGGGTCCTGCTGGCCGACGACGAGGCCATGATCCGCGCGGGTGTGCGCGCGATCCTCGCGGCGGGCGGGGACATCGAGGTCGTCGCGGAGGCCGCCGACGGGCGCGAGGCCGTCACCCTCGCGCAGGCCCACCGGCCCGACGTGGCGCTGCTCGACATCCGTATGCCGCGCCTGGACGGTCTCGCGGCGGGCGAGGAGATCGTCCGTACGGTGCCGGGCACCGCCGTCGCCATGCTGACGACTTTCTCCGAAGACGCTTACGTGGCACGGGCGCTGGGCGGCGGAGCCACCGGTTTCCTGCTGAAGTCCGGCGATCCGCACGAACTCATCGCGGGCGTACGGGCGGTGGCGGGCGGCGCCGCCTTCCTCTCGCCCAAGGTGGCCCGGCACGTCATCGACGGCTACGGCGCCCACCGCATGGGACGCGGCGCCGAGGCCCGCGCCCGCGTCGACTCCCTCACCCCGCGCGAACGCCAGGTCCTCGGCCTGGTCGGCGCGGGCCTGTCCAACCCGGAGATCGCCGCGCGGCTGCACCTGGTGGAGGGCACGGTCAAGGCGTATGTGAGCGCGGTCCTCGACCGGCTGGGGGTCAAGAACCGCGTGCGGGCGGCGATCGTCGCGTACGAAGCGGGGCTCGTCCCGGAACCGGAGTAAGCCCCGCCCCCTCCAAGC
>NZ_WMBF01000729.1:0-2189 GCF_019400875.1 Streptomyces anatolicus
GTGGGAGGGGCCCGGGATGGTGGCGGAGCGGTGCGGCGGGAGTGTCGACGTCGCTTGGTCAGTATGCGATTCGTCGAGCCGGGGTGACATGGGTGTCCTCCATCGTTCTCGGCATATGGCTGCCGATGCCAATACGTGCACTGCGGTGTGCGGCGCCTCCAAAGCCGTCCGTGTCGATTCGTGTCTCTTCTACCCCTACCCGCTTCCGCGCGTCGCTTGCAAGTGCCTTGTGCGGGTAAATGTCCGATTTCGGGGGGATGTTCGGGTACCCCGAACCGTACGGAGGGCGTAATGTTCAGGGGCATCATCAACAGCCACGACGGTCGGAAGAGAGAGACGGCATGGACCGCGGCACGGTCGGCAGTGCGCACAGGGGCCGACTCCTGGTCGAAGTGCGGAAGGCGGGCACGAGCGCCGTCGTGACACCGGCGGGTGAGCTGGATCACCACACCGCCGATCTCCTGCGCGAGCCGCTGGAAAGCTGCCTCGCGGAGGGCTACGCACGGCTCGTCGTGGACTGCTCGCGTCTTGAGTTCTGTGACTCCACGGGGCTCAACGTGCTGCTCGGGGCCCGGCTCAAGGCCGAGGCCGCGGGGGGCGGAGTCCATCTGGCCGGGATGCTGCCGGTGGTGGCCCGGGTCTTCGAGATCACCGGTGCGGAGGCCGTCTTCACTCTCCACGAGACGCTCGACGCCGCCCTGGCGGACTGACCGTGACGGCTCCGCGCGAAAGTTACGCGTCAGTTGTCTCTGTGTGATCAAGGCGTTACCAGCGTCACACGGACCGGCCCGAACTAGTGGGTGTTCTCACGGTTTCGCCGGGCAGGAGAGACCTGGATCCGTCATCTGTCAGAACGGCAAGCAGCCGATGTCCCCTACTCGTCCACAGACCCCTATTTGTCCCAGAGTCCTCTGCGTGTCCAGAGTGCTCAGTCATCTTGTCGGTGAGGTGAAGCGCTGATGAGCACCACCCGGCCTTACTCGCCGGGCGACCGCGGCCCGGAGCCCGAGGCCGCTGTCGCGGACGCTCCCGAGGACCGGGCTTCCGGGGCGCCCAAGGCTCGCCAGGTCCGCCGGCTGAGCCTGAACGGCGCGAGCGGCATCGTCCCGCTCGCCCGGGACTACACACGCGAGGCGCTGCACGCGTGGGGCTGGCTGCCCGCGGAGAGCGCCGACCGGCGTGCCGCCGCCGAGGACGTCCTGCTCGTCGTCTCCGAACTGGTCACCAACGCCTGCCTGCATGCCGAGGGCCCGGACGAGCTGTGGCTCTCCTGCGACGGCAAGGTGCTGCGCATCGAGGTCTCCGACCGGGGCGCGGGGCAGCCCACGCCCCGCACCCCGCACCGCGCCGGGCGCCCCGGCGGGCACGGCATGTTCATCGTCCAGCGGCTCTGCCTGGACTGGGGCGTGGTCCGCGGCTCCGAGGGCACGGGCAAGACGGTCTGGGCGGAGCTGGGCGCACCGGCCTAGCGTTTAGGCCTGGGGCTTCGGTCCTGGGCCAAGGGTGTTACCCACGGTTCGTACGCGCGCCGGATCATCGCGATCCGGCGCGTACTTTGTCTTCCCTCGGCGAGGTCCCGGGCGTACCTTGAGCGCCCAATCTGATGTGCCGTCAGTAATCCAGCGTTATCCCGCACCGCGGCACGCCACGACGACCGGCATGAGGGGATCACGAGGTGTCGTACAAGAAATCGGCCGCACTCGCGCTTGCCACCGCCCTGGCCGGCGGCTCAGCGGTGCTGATGGCCGCCCCTGCCGCGCAGGCCACCGTCCAGGACGTCGACTACAAGTGCAAGACGCCGATCGGCGACAAGAGCGCGGTCTCGCCGATCGACATCAAGAGCGTCAAGAGCGGCAGCGCCTACAAGCTGACGATGTCCTTCGAGAAGGGCGTCTCGTCCAGCCCCGTGGAGCTTGGCAAGGGCGCGATGCAGCCAAGTGCGGTGATCAAGCTGGGCGGTGCCGAGAGCGGCACCGTGCCGGTCTCCGGTGCGGCGAACTCCGAGGCGATCCCCGCCAACACCCCCATCAAGATCAGTGACTTGTCCGGGACGTATACGCCCAAGAAGAGCGGCAAGGTCACGTTCACTGCCGGGGTCCTCACGATCAAGGCGCTGGGTACGACGACGACGTGTACGCCGTCCAACAATCCGAAGCCGTCGCTTGAGCTGGACGTGAAGGGGGCGGGGG
>NZ_WMBF01000730.1:0-2171 GCF_019400875.1 Streptomyces anatolicus
CCGCCGGCGCCCGCGCCGCCGTCGGCCGCATCGCCCGCGCCGCCCGCCGCGGCAACCCCCTCCTCGAAGTCGAGACCGGCGCCGCCGTCCACGAACTGCTCGTCGCCCTGCGCCGCGCCCGCGCCGACATCGCCCCCGACGGCGACCCCGTCCTCCAGGCCCTGGCCCGCGACGCCTTCCGGCACCTGTCCGTCGCCGAACACGCCGCCCGGCACGGCATGACCCCCGCCGAACTGCGCACCGCCGTGCGGCGCGGCGCCGGATGCAGCCCCAAGGACTACCTCCTCGGCATCCGCCTCGGCCGCGCCAAGGAACTCCTCGCCGCCACCGAACTGCCCGTCGCCGCCGTCGCCCGCCGCGTCGGCTACGACGACCCCGCCTACTTCTCCCGCCTCTTCACCCGACGCGTCGGCACCGCCCCCGTCCGCTTCCGCGCACAACAGGGCCGTGCCGTCCCCGGCGGCTGGTCGCAGCAGATACCGGACCCCGACCACCCGCCGATCCTGCGCTCCTCCGAGGCGGGCGGCCCCGGCCCGGCCGCGTAGGCTCGTGGCCCATGAACACCAGCCACACCAGTGACGCGAACGGCGTCCCCGCCCCCGACGCGAGCGCGTCCCCCGCCTCCGACGAGGCCGTGCGCGCCGAACTGGCCCGTCTGCGCGACAGCATCGACAACATCGACGCCGCCGTCGTCCACATGCTCGCCGAGCGCTTCAAGTGCACCCAGCAGGTCGGGCACCTCAAGGCCAACCACCAGCTGCCGCCCGCCGACCCGGACCGCGAGGCCCGCCAGATCGCCCGGCTGCGCCAGCTCGCCGAGAACGCCAAGCTCGACCCCGCCTTCGCCGAGAAGCTGCTCACCTTCATCATCGCCGAGGTGATCCGCCACCACGAGACGATCGCCAAGTCCTCCTAGCGGTACAGCGCGGGCCAGCGGTACAGCGCGGGCGAGGCGAGGCGAGGCGGCCCGGACCCGACAGGCGGGGCGCGGAGATCTTCGTCCTACACCGCGACCGCCGCCATCGGGCAGCATGGCCCCATGCCCGCACTGACGCGCGACGAAGCGCAGACCCGAGCCCAGCTCATCGACGTCCACCGGTACACCGTCGAGCTCGACCTGACCCACGCGGCGGACCCGGACGGCGAGACCTTCGACTCGCGTACCGTCATCCGGTTCAGCGCCCGCACCGATGGCGCCACCTTCGTCGAGCTGAACCCCGCCGAACTGCGCTCCGCCACCCTCGACGGGCAGCCCCTGGACCCCGCCGCCCTCGTCGACAACCGCCTCGCGCTCGACGGGCTCACCGCGGGCGAACACGAACTGCGCGTGGACGCCGCGATGCGCTACTCCCGCACCGGCGAGGGCATGCACCGTTTCACCGACCCCAGCGACGGCGAGACGTACACGTACAGCCAGATGTTCATGGAGAACGTGCAGCGCGTCTTCCCCGCCTTCGACCAGCCCGACCTCAAGGCCGCCTTCGACCTGACCGTCACCGCCCCCGAGGGCTGGACCGTCCTCGCCAACGGCATCACCGAACACCTCGGCGGCGGCACCTGGCGGGCCGCCACCACCCCCCTCATCTCCACCTACCTCGTCGCCGTCGCCGCCGGCCCCTACCACTCGGTGCGCACCGAACACCGCGGGCTGCCCTTCGGCATCCACTGCCGCCGCTCGCTCGCGCCCTTCCTGGACGCCGACGCCGACGAAATCCTGGGTATCACCCGCGCCTGCTTCGACCGCTTCCACGAGAAGTTCGACGAGCCGTACCCCTTCGACTCCTACGACCAGGCGTTCGTACCCGAGTTCAACGAGGGCGCCATGGAGAACCCCGGGCTCGTCACCTTCCGCGACGAGTACGTCTTCCGCTCCGCCGTCACCGACACCGAGCGGCAGTCCCGCGCCATGACCATCGCCCACGAGATGGCCCACATGTGGTTCGGCGACCTCGTCACCCTCAGGTGGTGGGACGACATCTGGCTCAACGAGTCGTTCGCCGAGTACATGGGCTTCCAGACCATCGCCGAGACCACCGCCGGGGCCGTCACAGGGGCCGCAGCCCAGACCATTGCCGGGTCCACCCGCTCCATGGACCCGTGGACCGCCTTCGGCATCGCCCGAAAGACCTGGGGATACGACGCCGACCAGCGCCCCTCCACCCACCCCGTCG
>NZ_WMBF01000731.1:0-2165 GCF_019400875.1 Streptomyces anatolicus
CTCCCCCGCCACCCGACGCGTGACCCAGACGGTCGCCGCTCTCGGTGCGGCGGCGCTGCTCCTGACGGGCTGCGGCTCGGACGACGGCTCCGACAACGCCTCGTCCGGCAAGGGCGGCTCGGACTCCGCCGGGACCCGCACCATCAAGGACGCCACCGGCAAGGCCGTGAAGGTCCCGGCCCACCCCAAGCGGATCGTGACGCTCACCCAGGAGGACCTGGACGCCGTCCTCGCGCTCGGCGTGAAGCCGGTCGGCATCACCAACGGCCAGGGCCTGGACAAGCCCCCGGCCTACCTCGCCGACAAGGTCAAGGGCATCGACGTGGTCGGCAACCTCCTCCAACCCGTCATGGACAAGGTCGTCGCGGCCAAGCCCGACCTGATCCTCGCCGGTGACATGCAGGACGAGCAGGTGCTCAAGCAGCTGCGCGAGATCACGCCCGCGACGGTCGTCACGATGGCGCCCACCGACGACTGGAAGCTGACCCTGCGCGGCATCGGCAACGCCGTGGGTGAACTCCCCAAGGCCAACAAGGTCATCGCCGACCACGAGAGCGCCGCCAAGGCGGCGGGCAGGAAGCTCGGCGCGGACAAGGGCGCCGAGGTCTCCATCGTCCGCTGGAACCCGGACGGTCCGAGCTGGATGGAGAGCAAGCAGTTCGCCAGCGGCGTCGCCCTGGAGATGGGCCTGAAGCGGCCCAAGAACCAGGACAAGGACGGCAACGCCCACACCCCCTCGCTCAGCCTGGAGAAGATCAACGAGATCGACGGCGACTGGCTGTTCCTCTCCACCCTGACCTCGGACGGCGAGAAGGCTCTCAAGGACGTCCAGCGCAAGCCCGCCTACAAGGACCTCGGCGCGGTCAAGAAGAAGCACGTCGTGACCGTGAACGGTTCGGTCTGGTCGACCCGCGGCGGCCCGCTCGCCGCCGACGAGGTCATGGACGACATCAGCGAGGCGCTTTCGAAGAAGTAGCTGCCGCCAGGCGCGCGAGCGCGAGGTCCGCCGCCGTCCACGCCATGCCCAGCGCGCCGTCGAGCAGCGCCCGCTCGGCGGCCGGCGAGACGGCGGCCGCCGCGAACTGGGCCTCATGCGGCCCGCAGGCACCGCCGCTGATGTCCAGGACGGGGTGGATGGACGGCACCAGGTGCGAGACGTTGCCCATGTCGGTGCAGGCGAACGGCTCGCGCTCGACGGGTTCGGCACGGCCGAGCGTCCTGGCGTTCGCCTGCCACAGGGCGGTCAGCTCCGGGTCGCCGCGGAAGTCCAGGTAGTCCGGTTCGGGCCGCTCCAGGGCGACGTCGCAGCCGGTGGCGAGCGCCCCGGCGCGGAAGCAGTTCTCGACGCGCTCGCGCAGTTCGCGCAGGTCCTCGGCGGCCAGCGCGCGGATCTCGTACTCGGCCGTGGCGCGGTCCGGTATGGCGTTCGGGGCGGTGCCCGCGCCGGTCGTGATTCCGTGCACCCGCCACTGCGGCGGGAGTTGCTGGCGCAGCAGGCCGAGGGCGACCTGGGCGACGGTCAGGGCGTCGGCGGCGTTGCGGCCCTCGTGCGGGTTGAGGCTGGGGTGCGCGGACTTGCCCGTGTACGTCACCGAGAGCGTGCCGAGCGCGAACGAGCGGAAGTCGGCGAGCTCGAACGGGCAGGGGTGGACCATCATCGCCGCGTCCACGTCGTCGAAGGCGCCCTCCTCGATCAACAGGGCCTTGCCCGCGCCGCGTTCCTCGGCCGGGGCGCCGAGCACCCGCACGGTGAGCCCGAGTTCATCGGCGTACGGGGCCAGGGCGAGGGCCGCGCCGATACCGGCTGCGGCGATGAGGTTGTGGCCGCAGGCGTGGCCCAGGCCGGGCAGGGCGTCGTACTCGCAGACGACGGCGAGCGTGAGGGGGCCCGAACCGATGGTGGCGCTCACCGCGGTGGCCAGGCCGAAGGCGGGCGCGGTCACGTCGAAGCCGTGCCCGGCGAGGAGTTCGGCGCACCAGGCGGCGGCGCGGTGCTCCTCGAAGGCGGTCTCGGGGTGGGCGTGGATGCGGCGGCTGAGGGCGAGCAGGGTGTCGCGGTGGGTCTTCTTGCTGCCGATGTACGACTTCGTCTGCGTGATCTTGAGCTGTGCCATTACGCAGCACCAGCCCCGGCACGCGCCCGCAGCAGAGCCGCGGGAGCGACG
>NZ_WMBF01000078.1:0-20039 GCF_019400875.1 Streptomyces anatolicus
GCCCCGAACCCCGACGCCGAGATGACCCAGGTGGTCCGACCGTGAACAAGCCCCTGCGCCGGATCGCGATCTTCTGCGGGCTGCTCGTTTTCGCCCTGCTCGCCCGGGACAACTGGCTCCAGTACGTCCAGGCCGACACCCTGGCCAAGCACGAGAAGAACCGCCGCGTCACCATCGAGCGCTACTCCCAGCCGCGCGGCGACATCATCGTCGACGGCAAGCCCATCACCGGCTCGAAGGCCACCCCGGGCAGCGACCTGAAGTACAAGCGCACCTGGAAGAACGGGCCCATGTGGGCCCCCATCACCGGCTACTCCTCGCAGCGCATCGGCGCCACCCAGCTGGAGAGCATCGACGACGGCATCCTCACCGGCAACGACGACCGGCTCTTCTTCCGCCGCACCCTCGACATGCTGACCGGCGAGAAGAAGGAGGGCGGCAATGTCGTCACGACGCTCGACTCCGCCGCGCAGAAGGCCGCGTACGACGGCCTGAAGAGCAAGGGCAAGGGCGCCGTCGCCGCGATCGACCCGTCCACGGGCGCGATCCTGGCGCTGGCCTCCACCCCTTCGTACGACCCCGGCGACTTCGCGGGCAACACCAACGAGGAAGCCGAGAAGTTCCTCGAACTCGACAAGGACAAGGAGAACAGGCCGCTGGTCAACCGCGCCCTGCGCGAGACCTATCCGCCCGGCTCCACCTTCAAGGTGGTCACGGCGGCGGCCGCCCTCGAGCACGGCCTGTACGACGGCATCGACGAGAAGACCGAGTCGCCGCTGCCGTGGACCATGCCGGACACCCGGACCCCGCTGAAGAACGAGGGGAACATCCCCTGCAAGAACGCCACGCTGCGTGAGGCGCTGCGGGTCTCCTGCAACACCGTCTTCGGCAAGATCGGCTCCGATCTCGGCAAGGACAAGATGCTGGAGACAGCGAAGGAGTTCGGGTTCAACGAACAGCAGTTCGTGCCCGTCCGCTCGAACGCCTCGCACTTCCCCGAGGAGATGGACAAGCCGCAGACCGCGCTCTCCTCCATCGGCCAGTTCGAGACCGCCGCGACACCGCTCCAGATGGCCATGGTCGCCTCCGCGATCGCCAACGACGGCACGCTCATGGAGCCGTACATGGTCAGCGAGTTGCAGGCGCGGAACCTCGACGTCATCGAGAAGCACTCGCCCAAGGAGATGAGCGAGCCGCTGTCGAAGGAGAACGCCCAGAAGCTCCAGGAAATGATGGAGACGGTCGTCGAGGAAGGCACCGGAACCAACGCCCAGATCCCCGGCGTCACCGTCGGAGGCAAGACGGGTACGGCCCAGCACGGCGTGGCGAACAGCAAGAACCCCTACGCCTGGTTCATCTCGTACGCCAAGACGGACTCCGGGTCGCCGGTCGCCGTCGCCGTGGTCGTCGAGGACAGCGACGCCGACCGCGGTGACATCTCTGGTGGCGGACTCGCCGCGCCCATCGCCAAGTCCGTGATGGAAGCGGTCATCAAGAGCAAGAAGTGACGCCCGTCACGGCCACTCGACATCGGTGCACGTTGCGGTACCGGTCCGGTATCGGCTGACGGTCACGTCCGGGTCACGCAAGTCGAGCCGGGTACCGTATGCCCGGACAGCACACCGCCGGACCACACAAAGGTGCGGTCGGGACCGACGGAGAGGGCTGGATTAGCTATGGAAGAGCCGCGTCGCCTCGGCGGCCGGTACGAGCTGGGCCAGGTGCTCGGCCGTGGTGGGATGGCGGAGGTCTACCTCGCGCACGACACCCGCCTCGGACGCACCGTGGCGGTGAAGACGCTGCGGGTCGACCTCGCCCGCGATCCGTCGTTCCAGGCCCGGTTCCGCCGTGAGGCCCAGTCTGCCGCCTCGCTCAACCACCCGGCGATCGTCGCGGTCTACGACACCGGCGAGGACTACGTCGACGGTGTCTCCATCCCGTACATCGTGATGGAGTACGTCGACGGCTCCACGCTGCGCGAGCTTCTTCACTCCGGCCGCAAGCTGCTGCCGGAGCGGGCCATGGAGATGACGATCGGCATCCTCCAGGCCCTGGAGTACTCCCACCGGAACGGCATCGTCCACCGCGACATCAAGCCCGCGAACGTCATGCTGACGCGCAACGGCCAGGTCAAGGTCATGGACTTCGGTATCGCCCGCGCCATGGGCGACTCCGGCATGACGATGACGCAGACCGCGGCGGTCATCGGCACGGCCCAGTACCTCTCCCCGGAGCAGGCCAAGGGTGAGCAGGTCGACGCCCGCTCCGACCTGTACTCGACCGGCTGTCTGCTCTACGAACTGCTCACCGTCCGGCCGCCGTTCGTCGGCGACTCCCCGGTGGCGGTCGCCTACCAGCACGTACGCGAGGAGCCGCAGGCCCCCAGCGTCTTCGACGGAGAGATCACTCCGGAGATGGACGCCATCGTCCTGAAAGCCCTCACCAAGGACCCGGACTACCGCTACCAGTCGGCCGACGAGATGCGCGCCGACATCGAGGCGTGCCTGGACGGCCAGCCCGTCGCGGCCACCGCCGCGATGGGCGCGGTGGGCTACGGCGGCCACCCGAACGACCAGCAGACGGCGATGCTGCGCCCGCAGAACGGCGGCGGCCACACGTCGATGATGCCGCCGGTCGACGCCGACGGCGGGGGCTACGGCCACGACGAGGGCGGGCACGGGCGGCGCCAGAAGAAGAACAACACCTCGACGTGGCTGCTGATCCTGGCGGGCGTGCTGGTCCTGGTGGGGGCGATCCTCATCGGGAAGTACGCGTTCAGCGGGAACGGCGCCGACGACTCGTTGAAGGCGCCGAACCTCATCGGCGAGACCGAGGCCGAGGCCAAGGAGTCGGCCACGAACGTCGGTCTCAAGTTCGCCGTCGGTGACCGCAAGGCGTGCGCGAAGTACCCCAAGGGCGAGGTCTGCGACCAGAGCCCCGGGGTCGACGCCGACGTCAAGAAGGGCGACACCGTCACGGTGACGGTGTCGACGGGCTCGCCGAAGATCCTCGTCCCGGACGTGCAGGGGCTGAGCTTCGAAGAGGCCAAGAGCCAGCTCAAGGCCAAGGGGTTCACCTCCATCGAGCGGGAGAACGAGGAGTCCGACCGGACTCCCGGCAAGGTCATCGACCAGGACCCGCCGGGCGACAGCAAGATCGAGAAGAGCGAGACCATCACGCTCACGGTCGCCAAGGAGAAGAAGCAGAGCGCGGTCCCGGATGTGACCGGCCAGTCCTACGAGGCGGCCGCGAAGCAGATCACGGACAGCGGCTTCACCCCCCAGCGGTCGGATGTCGCCAGTGACGAGGTCGACGAGGGCAAGGTCATCAAGACCACGCCGTCGGCCGGCACCCTCGCCGACCCCGGCTCCACCGTCACCGTCCAGGTCGCGAAGGCGCCCGAGGAGACCACCGTCCCGACGGTGGTCGGCCAGAAGCTGAAGGACGCCCGCAAGGCCATCGAGGACGCCGGCCTGTCGGTCGGCACCATCACGGGCCCGCAGGACGACGACGCCTTCGTGGTCCTTTCCTCGCCCGACGCGGGCCAGAAGGCGAAGCCCGGCACGGCGGTCAACCTGACCACCGCGGGCGGTGGCGGCGGCGACAACGGCGGCAATGGGAACGGCGGCGGCAACGGCAACGGCGGAATCGGCGGCGGAGACGACGGCGGCGGCTTCATCGGCGGCCTCTCGCAGCGCGACTCCCGCCAGGACTGGCACCCCGAGGGGGACTGACCCGTCAGACGCCTGACAGTCGGTGCGTGACAGAGCCCCGGTACCCGAGCGGTACCGGGGCTCTGTCGTGCGCGACGGATCAGCGGGTCACTTCAGCTCCGCCGGAGGCGTCCTGTCGTGGTCGACCTTCTCGATCCGCTCCAGCTCGCCCCACACGACGTAGCGGTAGTTGGAGGTGAAGACCGGCGTGCAGGTCGTCAGCGTGATGTAGCGGCCGGCCTTCTTCACGCCCGACTCCTTGGGGATGGGGTCGAGGACCTTCACGTTGTACTTCGAGGTCGACGGCAGCGTCGCGTACACCTTGTAGATGTACCACTTGTCCCGCGACTCGTAGACGATCGCGTCGCCCTTCTTGATCTTGTCGATCTTGTGGAACCTCGCGCCGTGCCCGTCACGGTGCGCGGCGAGCGCGAAGTTGCCCTTCTTGTCCTCGGGCATGGCGGACTTGACCGGCTTCTTGTAGTAGCCGGCGACACCGTCGTTGAGGAGCTTGCTGTCGGTGCCCGGCTTGACCAGGATCTCGCCGCCGCCCATCGCGGGGACGTGCAGGAAGCCGATGCCGCCCCTGGTGTCCACGCTGCCCGGGCCGCCCGCCCAGCGGTCGCGCATCCTGTCGCTCTGCTTGTGCGCCTCGCGGTCGGCGACGACGTTCGTCCACCACAGGGAGTAGACGACGAAGAGGCCGAGGACGAGGCCAGCGGTGATCAGGAGTTCACCGAAGACGCTGACCGCCGTGGCGAGGGCGCCGCGGCCCCGGCGTCGTGGTGCGGGCGCCGGAGCGGGCGCCTCGGCCTCCTGCTTCTCGTCGTCTTCGGTCGTGGCTGCCACTGGTTCTGCCCCGTTCTCACACTTCTAGTTGACGAGCGCGCTCGGCTTGCCCTTGCTGCGCGGCCGTTCCTCGGCCATCTTGCCCCAGACGATCATTCGGTACTTGCTCGTGAACTCCGGGGTACAGGTGGTCAGTGTGAGGTAGCGGCCGGGTTTCGTGAAGCCGCTGCCCCGCGGGACCGGGTCGAGCACGCGGGTGTTGCCGGGGTCCGTCTGCGGCAGGATGCTCGCCATCTTGTAGACGAAGTACTTGTCCCGCGTCTCGACGACGATGGGGTCGCCCGGCTCCAGGCGGTTGATGTAGCGGAAGGGTTCGCCGTGGGTGTTGCGGTGGCCCGCCACCGCGAAGTTGCCCTTCTTGGCGTCGGGCATCGCGGTCTTGGTGGCGCCTTCGTTGTAGTGGCCGGCCATGCCGCGGTCGAGGACCTGCTGCTTGTCGATGCCCTCGGCGACCGGCACGACGACGTCCAGCTTGGGGATGTGCAGCAGCGCGAAGCCCTGGCCCGGCTCGAACGCGCCCGGCTTGCCCTTGCCGCTCGCCCAGTCCTCCTGGAGGTCGTGGGCGGCGCCGTCGGCCTGCTGCTGGGCCCGGATGTTCGTCCACCACAGCTGGTAGGTGACGAACAGCAGCATCAGCACGCCCACGGTGATGAAGACCTCGCCGAGCCCCCGGCTGATCACCGCGCCGGGCGAGGGCCTGCGAGCGCGCTCGGCCCGGCGGGCCTCGACGCGGGAGAGCGGGGCGGCGCCCGGCCGGGGAGCCGTGCCCGGCCGGGGGGCAGCGGCGGGCCTGCCGCCCTTCTTGGCCGCCTTGCGACGGGCGGCCCTGCCCTCGGTGGCGACCGTGCCCTCGGCGGCGGCCATGCCCTCGGTGGGGCGAGCGGGCTCCGGCTCGATCGCGCGGCGGGTGTCCGCTGTGCGCAGGCCGACCGTCTCGTCGTCGGCTATCGGCTCGGGGGCGTAGGCGCCGTAGAGCTGCTCATACGTGGGTTCAGCGGAGCCATGCGCCGGTTGCGGGGCCGCGTACCAGTCGCCGGAGTACGGCTGCGGCTCCGGCTCTGGTTCCGGCTCCGGCTCCACCGACGCGCTGCGGAACCAGGGGGAGGGATGCTGCCCCGGCAGCGGATCCGCACCCGCGCCCGGCTCCCCCGCGTCCGACGCGGCCGTCACGCCGTGGCCCTGCCCACCACCGGGGCGAGCCCACTCGATCGGCCGATGGCCCCGCTGTCGCCGCACTCCGCCAGCCAGTTGGCGAGCATGAGATGACCGTGCTCGGTCAGTACGGACTCCGGGTGGAACTGCACGCCCTCGACCGCCAGTTCGCGGTGGCGCAGACCCATGATGATGCCGTCCTCCGTGCGCGCCGTGACCTCAAGCTCCGCCGGGACCGTGGTCGGCTCGGCGGCCAGCGAGTGGTAGCGGGTCGCGGTGAACGGCGAGGGCAGCCCCGCGAAGACGCCCTTGCCCTCGTGGCGTACGAGCGAGGTCTTGCCGTGCAGCAGCTCCGGGGCGCGGTCGACCACACCGCCGTACGCCACCGCCATCGACTGCATGCCGAGACAGACGCCGAAGACGGGCACGCCGGTCGTCGCGCAGTGCCGCACCATCTCGACGCAGACACCCGCCTGCTCGGGGGTGCCGGGACCCGGCGAGAGCAGGACGCCGTCGAAGCCGTCCTGCGCGTGCCGCAGCTCGACCTCGTCGTTGCGCAGCACCTCGCACTCGGCGCCCAGCTGGTACAGGTACTGGACGAGGTTGAAGACGAAGCTGTCGTAGTTGTCCACGACCAGGACGCGAGTGCGGCGGTCGCCGCCGGGGGTGCTCACTGGCCGTCCACGGTGACGTCGTTGAAGGGCAGCAGCGGCTCGGCCCAGGGGAAGACGTACTGGAACAGCAGATAGACCATCGCGAAGACGAGCACCAGGGAAATCAGCGCCCTCACCCATACATTTCCCGGCAGATGCCGCCAGATCCAGCCGTACATGCCGTCCCTTCCGTCGCGTACGGCAACAGGCCTCTCTCGCCGTACGGCAACAGACTAACGGCGCAGTGCCTTTGGTTTCCCGGCCTCCACGGGCTGGGTGGCATCCAGATGCGCCCAGACGATCAGCCGGTGGCTGTGGCCCCACTCCGGTTCGCAGGTCGTGAGGGTGAGGTAGCGGCCCGGGCCGTCGTAGCCGGAGCGGCGCGGGACGGGATCGATGACGCCGATATCGCCGGGGAGGGTCTTGTACGGCTCGTTGTCGACGCGGTACGTGAACCACGTGGTGCCGTCGGTGAGGACGACGGCGTCGTTCGGCCGCAGGCTCGGGAAGTCCTTGAAGGGGTCGCCGTAGGTGCGGCGGTGCCCGGCCACGGAGAAGTTGCCCTTCTGTCCCAGCCGCGCGGTGGAGGCGTAGTGGCCGAGGCCCTTCTTCAGTACGTCGGTGCCGGTGCCGTGGAGCACGGGCTTGTTCCACGTGAAACCGAACCGCGGGATGTACATCACGGCGAAGGCCTCGCCGTCCTTGTAGGGGCCGGGCTTCCTCGAGGAGGCGTCGAGGGCGTCCTCGCCGCCGCCCGACCCCGTGGAGACCGAGTCCCGCGCCCACCGGTCCTGAAGCTCGCCGATCTGGTCGTCCATGGCGCGGTCGGCCCGCACACCCGTCCAGAACAGGACGTAGACCACGAAGAGCACGATCAGCGCGCCTACGGTGACGCACAGTTCGCTGAACGTCCGGACGAGCACACGCACGGACACAGGGCGGCCCCTCCCCGAGGCTGGCTCCGTCTCACTCCACGGGCTTCGCGTAGTGGAGATCCACTGTGCCCGAGTAGCCGGGAAGAGTCACCGCCTCGTCGTCGTCCACTTTCCAGCCGAGACCGTACGCGTTGACGTACAGCATGTAGTTCTGGATCTCGGGGGACGCGGCGAGGGCGTTCTTGAGCTTGTCGGGGTCGCCGACGGCGGTCACCTTGTAGGGCGGGGAGTAGACGCGGCCCTGGAGGATCAGGGTGTTGCCGACGCAGCGCACGGCACTCGTGGAGATCAGCCGCTGGTCCATGACCTTGATGCCCTTGGCGCCGCCCTGCCACAGGGCGTTGACCACGGCCTGGAGGTCCTGCTGGTGGATGACCAGGTCGTTCGGCTGGGGCTCGGGGTAGCCGGGGAGCTTGGCGGTGGCGTCGGGCGGGGCGTCCGCGAGGGTGACCGTGACGGCCTCGCCGCTCAGCTCCTTGGTGCCCGCGTTCTCCTCCAGGGCCTTGAGCCGGGCGTCGTCGGCCTTGGTGCCGCCGTTGTCGCGCTGGGCGAGCGATTCGACGTCGTCGCGCAGGGAGCCGTTGGACTCGTCGAGCGCGCCGTTCTTGTGGCTGCGCTCCTGAATCAGGTCGGAGAGTTTCAGAAGAGACGCGTCCGTACGGATGTTGGTGCCCTTGGCCGTGTTGAAACTGGTGAAGAAAATCAGGCCGGCGAGCGCGAAAACGGCGCCCGTAAGCACCCGAACCGGACGCCATCGGATGCGACGACCGGCACCTTTGGGGGAGTCGGCAGAATTGCTCAACGTACCCTTATCTCCTTCAGCGCCGCGGAAGCACTACGCTAACGGACGCCCGGGGGAGGCCTCAGCTCCCCGTGGTGTCCCGCCCGGCGCCAGCCCACAGTCACCTGCGCGGCCACGCAGCGCATCGACAGGAGAGACCCTCGTGCCGAAGTCACGTATCCGCAAGAAGGCAGCAGACGATTTCACGCCGCCGCCCGCCAAGAAGGCGACGGCCATCAAGCTGACCAACCGCAGCTGGGTGGCTCCCGTGATGCTGGCGCTGTTCCTCATCGGACTCGCCTGGATCGTCGTTTTCTACGTCACGGACGGCAATCTGCCGATCGACCCGCTCGGCAACTGGAACATCGTGGTCGGCTTCGGCTTCATCGCGGCGGGATTCGGCGTCTCCACGCAGTGGAAGTAGTCCGCTCCGCCCAGGGGAAGTAGTCACCTCCACAGAGCGCGGGTAGACCCCTCCGCGCAAGCCTTGCCCTGAGTTATCCACAGCGCTATCCACACGAGTGGAAAAGGTCTGAAGATCTGTGGATAACTCTCCGCCGGTTGACGCCGGTGTGACCGGCGCACCGGTGCGCCGGTGCCGCTCGCCCCTTGTCCTTCCTGGGGAAACCCAGGTCAGCGACAAGGGGCACGGTTGTTCCCCACCGCATGCACAGGGTCGAACACACGCTGTGGACAACGGGGGCTCAGGTCAGCTGACCTGTCCTGACGAGCACCATCACCACGGCCGCGACGAGCACCAGCGCACAGCTGCCGTACTGGATGAGGCTCCGCCGCTCGCGGGGCGCGTGCACCATGGCGTAGCCGACGATGAGGCCGCCGACGAGACCGCCGACGTGCGCCTGCCAGGCGATGCTGGGCCAGAAGGCGGTGATGAGCAGGTTGATCGCCAGCAGGGCGAGCACCGGCCGCATGTCGTACTTCAGGCGCCGCATCAGGATGGCGGTGGCGCCGAACAGACCGAAGATGGCGCCGGACGCGCCGAGCGAGGGCTGGTTCGGCTCCGCCAGCAGGTACGTCAGCGCGCTGCCCGCGAGGCCCGACGCCATATAGAGGGCGAGGTAGCGGACCCGGCCGAGCGCCGCTTCGAGCGGGCCGCCGATCCACCACAGGCTCAGCATGTTGAAGGCGATGTGCATGACGCCGCCGTGCAGGAACATCGCCGTGACCAGGCGGTACCACTGGCCCTCGGCGACCCCCTCGACCGAGCCGAATTCCGGTACGAAGGCCCGCCCGAGCATGTCGTACTGATCGGTGAAGCGGTCCCCGACCGCCATCTGCACGAGGAACAGGGCGAGGTTCAGCCCCACGAGGACCTTGGTGATCAGACGCGGGTCCTCGGTGACCGTGCCGCCCGCGACCGTGCGCGGCTGGTTGGCCGCCGGGGCGTGACCGGTCCCCGAGCCGCCGCGCACACACTCCGGGCACTGGAAGCCGACCGAGGCGCTGATCATGCACTCGGGGCAGATGGGCCGTTCGCAGCGCGTGCAGGTGATGCCGGTCTCGCGGTCCGGGTGGCGGTAGCAGACGGGCAGGCCCGATGCCCCTCGCGGCTCCGGCGGGCTGCCTGGCACCTGCTCCATGGGGTCCCCTCAATCTCCGTACGAAGTCACTGCGACGGCACGACACGGCAACGCGCCGCCCCGCCCTTCCTTACGGATGGGCGGGGCGGTTCGGTTCCCTCGCGATACGCGCGGGCGCGCGGCCGATCAGGCGTCGCGGGTCTCGATGACCACGGACTCGATGACCACGTCGTTCACCGGGCGGTCGGTGCGCGGGTTGGTCTGGGCGGCCGCGATGGTGTCCACGACCTTCTTGCTGGCGTCGTCGGCGACCTCGCCGAAGATCGTGTGCTTGCCGGTCAGCCACGCGGTCGGCGACACGGTCACGAAGAACTGCGAGCCGTTCGTGCCCGGACCGGCGTTGGCCATCGCCAGCAGGTAGGGCTTGGTGAAGGCGAGGTCCGGGTGGAACTCGTCCGCGAACTCGTAACCCGGGCCACCGGTGCCGTTGCCCAGCGGGTCGCCGCCCTGGATCATGAAGCCCTCGATGACGCGGTGGAAGACCGTGCCGTCGTACAGGCGGTCCGTGGTCTTCTTGCCGGTCTCGGGGTTGACCCACTCGCGCTCGCCCTGGGCGAGCTCGACAAAGTTCTTCACCGTCTTGGGCGCGTGGTTCGGCAGGAGCCGGATCACGATGTCGCCCTGGTTGGTCTTCAGGGTGGCGTAAAGCTGCTCAGCCACGATCTGCCTTCCGTTGTCTTCTGTGACACCCCGATCCTCGCACGGACCGGATTGCGACGAGTAGCGACCGAGTGGGGGCGCGTCGGGGGGATCCGTGGCATGGTCGGCGGAGAGGTCTTGTCGCACCGTTCAGCCGGAGTCCCCGCGCCCTTGACCCGGATGCCCACCCTCTCGTGCCTGAGTGCCATTCAGAAGGCATGATCTTTCAAAGGGTGGAAAGGTGACATACGTATACGCCACCGAGGAGGAGGATCACGTGACCCGCATCGACAGCGTGCGCGCCGCGACCGGCTCGGCCAAGGACAGCGTGCGGCACGCCGCGGACGCGGTGGCGCCATACGCCGACACGGCCAAGGACCGAGCCGCGCATTACGCCCAGGAGGCGCGAGCGCGGCTGGCACCCAAGGTGTCACAGGCGGCCGAACAGGCCCGTGTCCAGTACGGCGCCCATGTCGCCCCCCGCGTCGAGCAGGCGCGTACGCATGTGCCGCCGAAGGTCGACCACGCGGCGCACGAGGCGGCCATCCGCACCCGCAAGGCCGCCCGCCAGGCGGCCGACTATTCAAAGCCCCGCATCGAGAGCGCGGTGGCCGCCGCCCAGCCCGTCCGCGAGGAGGCCGCTGCCCGCAGCACCGCCGCCCTCGCCGCGCTCCGCGGTCAGGTCTCTCCGAAGGAGATCCAGCGCCTGATCCGCAAGCACGAGCGCCGGGCCAGGAACGGACGCATCGCCAAGAGGCTCGCCGTCGTCGGCATCCTCGCCGGTGGCGCCTTCGCCGCCTGGAAGTGGTGGGACAAGCAGGCCAACCCCGACTGGCTCGTCGAGCCGCCCGCGGCCACCGAGGTCCCGGACACCACGCCGCTGACCTCGGTCGACGGCAGTGACCAGGCGGCCCTCGACCCCGAGGTCCAGGCCAAGCAGGCCGAGGCCGAGGCGGAGGCGGCGGACCGGGACAAGCGGAGCTGACGCACGCCACGCAGATCGAGGGGTGGGAGGCCGACTGGCCTCCCACCCCTCGATGTTTCACGTGAAACAGCGCCACGCTTCCCCTGCGCTCATCGCGCCGGTCTCCGTCAGCCCCACGCGCCCGCGATCTGGCGGGTCGTGGCGTTGAGCCGGTTGAACAGGTTGGTGACGCCGATCATCAGGACGAGCGCGGCCAGCTGCTTCTCATCGAAGTAGGTGGCGGCCGTGTCCCAGACCTCGTCGTTCACCGGGTCGGGACGGTCGGCGAGCCGCGTCGCGGCCTCGGCCAGGGCGAGAGCCGCCCTTTCCTCCTCGGTGAAGTACGGGGCCTCGCGCCAGGCGGCGACCGTGGCAAGCCGCTCGTCGCTCACTCCGGCCCTACGCGCGGTCTTGGCACCGCCGTCGACGCAGGAGCTGCAACCGTTGATCTGGCTGACCCGCAGATGCACCAGCTCCAGCGTCTGACCGTCGATGCCCCCTGCCTGCGCGGCCTTGAGGAGCTGCTGGATGGGCTGCATCGCGTCGGAGAGGACGACGGCGGGGTTCTTCATACGGGGCTGCATCTGGGGCGTACGGGGCTGCATCTGGGTTTCTCCTCGTTCCCTTGGGGTGTGGCTCCGGTGTGACTCCATGACAGCCGCCCCAGCCGGTCCGGACCACGGCGCTGGGACACCGTGGGACAGCTGAACAGGCCTTGACCAGCGGCGACTTGGCTCGGGAGACTTCGGCCGGGGCGGGACGGGGACGCAGGGCACGGGGAGCCGACACGACGGGGGAACGATGGACGCGTACGAGCACACGGCGAAGGGTGACCCTCAGCAGGAGTTGGCCGCCCGGCTGCGCCTGCTCCAAGAGCTTTCCGGCCTCGGCGTCCGGGCCCTCGCCAGGGACACCGGCCTCAGCTCCTCCTCACTCTCGCGCTACCTCAACGGGCAGACCGCCCCGCCCTGGCCCGCGGTGGTCGCCCTCTGCCGCCTCGTCAAACGCGACCCGCGCCCGCTGCGCCCCTTGTGGGAACGGACCTCGACCCCATTGCCCGCGCCCCCGAAGAGCACCCGCCAGTTCCGGCCGCTGCCCCGCAACGACCTGCCGCGTGACGTGCCGGACTTCACCGGGCGCAAGGAGCTGCTCGCCGCCGTGTTCGCCGCCCTCGGCAGTCACCGGGCGGTCTCCGTCGACGGCATGGCGGGCATTGGCAAGACCGCGCTGGCGGTGCACGCCGCCCACCGGCTCGCCGCCGACTTCCCGGACGCCCAGCTCTATGTGGACCTGCACGGCTTCACCGCGGGCCGGCCGCCGCTCGACCCCGACTCCGCGCTGCGGATGCTGCTCTCCGCGCTCGACGTCCCCTCCGAGCGGGTCCCGCAGGCGGGCATCGAACAGCTGGCGGCCTGCTGGCGGTCGGAGCTGGCCCGTCGCCGGGTCGTCGTGGTCCTAGACAACGCCGCCGACGCCGAGCAGGTCCGCCCGCTGCTGCCCGGCGCGGGCCCCTCGGTCGCCCTGATCACCAGCCGCAACCGGCTCCTGGAGCTGGACGAGGTGCCCCCGGTCTCGCTCGACGTGCTGAGTCCGCGGGAGAGCGCGGAGCTGCTGGCCCGTGCCAGCGGCGACACCGGCGGCGCCGACAGCAGGCTGGCCCGCGACCCGGAGTCCGCCGCCGAGGTGCTGCGCCTGTGCGGACACCTGCCGCTCGCCCTGCGGCTGGCGGCGGCACGGCTGCGGCACCGGCCGGGCTGGACCGTGGGCATCCTCGTCGAACGGCTGGCGGAGGGCGCGGACGAGTTCGACACGGCGTTCGCCATGTCGGTCCGCCAGCTGAACCGCACGCAGGCCCGCCTGTTCCGGATGCTGGGCCTGCTGCCCGGGGCGACCTTCGACGAGTACGTGGTGGCGGCGCTTGCCGACGTGCCGCTGCGCAGCGCCCGCACGATGCTGGAGGACCTGCTCGACGCGCACCTGGTCCAGCAGCCCGCGGTGGACCAGTACCGGCTGCACGACCTCGTGCACCAGCACGCGCGCCGGGCGGCGGCGGAGCAGGACCCGGCGGCGGAGCGGGAGCGGGCGCTCGGCCGGGTGCTCGACTACTACGTGCACGCGGCGGCCGCCGCCGACGCCGCGATGCCGTTCCCGTCGTCCGGCCGACCGCCCGCCGCGGGCCGCCCGCCGGCCGAGCTGCCACGGTTCGCCGACCGGAACACGGCCTTCGCCTGGCTGGTCGCGGAGTACGGAAACCTGCTGGCCGCCTTCGAGACGGGGGCCGCCATCGGGGCCGATGCGCACGTATGCGAGCTGCCTCGCTTCCTGCGCGCGTACTTCGCCCGGCGCTGCGGCACGACCCATCTCAACGTCCTCTTTGAACGCTCCCTCGCCGCCGCCGAACGCCTGGGCGATCCACTCCAACTGGCGGAGGCCCACAGCGACCTGGGGTTCGCGCGCTACAACGCGGGCCGGGTGGCGGAGGCCGCCGACGCGTACGAGGCGGCCGGGCGCCAGTTGTCCCGGGCGGGCAACACACGGGCCGAAGCCGAACTCGCCCTGCGCCGCGGTTATCTGAGCTGGGACGCGGGACACGTGGAGGAACCGCTCGCCCTCTTCCGGCTCGCGGGGAAGCTGTACGAGAAGTCCGGCAGCCCGACGGGCGCGGCCCACGCGGCCGCGTCGGAGGCCTGGGCGATGCTGCAACTGGGCCAGGGCGAGGAGGCCGCGCACCGGGCCCGTGCCGTGCTCGACACCCCCCACACCGACCCGGCGTGGCCACCCGCCCTGACGGCGCGTCTCACCCTCGGCGTGGCCCTCGCCCCCGACGAGCCCGACGAGGCGGTGGAACACCTGCGCCGTGCCCTGGAGCTGGCCCGCGAGGACGGGCACCTGCACAACCAGGCCTGGTGCCTCAACTGCCGGGGCGTCGCGCTGCGTCGGATGGGCCGGTACGAGGAGGCACTCGCCAGCCACCGGGAGGCCTTCGCCCTGCTCGACGAGTTGTTCGAGGAGCACTGGAAGGTCCACTTCCTCCACGGCTACGCCGAGACCTGCCGCCTCGCGGGCCTCCCCGAAGAGGCCCTGCGCCTGCACCGCCAGACCCTGGAACTGGCCCCGCACCTCGGCAACCAGTACGCGGCGGCACTGGCCCACGAAGGCATCGCGACGATCCTCGCGGAAGCCGATGGTTCGCCAAGTTAATGCCATAGGCATATGACAAATCGCGCTTGCCCCCACTATGTGCCACCCTGATTGAGGCTCCAGCAGACGGGCCCCGGGTGGCTTTCCCACCCATGAACGCCCCGCTGTGGACCCCTCCCCGGTCGAAGGACGTTCATGAACGAGACCGATGTGCCCCCCACCCTCGAGGCCGACGTACTGATCATCGGCAGCGGACCCGTCGGGTGCACGTTCGCCCGCAAGCTGGTGGAGGCGGGCAAGAGCGTCCTGATGATCGACGCTGGGGCCCAGCTCTCCCGCCGCTACGGCGAACACCTCAAGAACAGCTATCTGTTCCAGAAGAACATCGACCTGTTCGTCTCCGTCATCAAGGGCAACCTGCTCCCCCTGTCGACCGCCACCAACAGGGAGCCGGTGCTTACGCTCGATCCGTCGGCGTTCTCGTACGACCCGGACAAGTACGCCGGTTTCTCCCTGCGCAACCAGAACCCGCAGCAGCGCAAGCACCTCAACCTGCCCGCGGCGGCCGCGACGTACGCGGTGGGCGGCATGGCCACGCACTGGACCTGCGCGGTGCCCCGCTTCCACCCCGAGGTCGAGCGGCGCCACGGCGGCCGGGGGTACCCCATCGACGAGAAGAAGATGGACAGGCTCTACGACGAGGCGGAGTCCCTGCTCGCCAGGAACACCTCCGTCTTCGCCTCCTCCGCACGTCACTTGCTGGTCAAGCGGGTGCTGCAGCGGGCCGGTGAGGAGTTCGCCGACGTGAGCGAGCTGCCCCTGGCGGTCAGCGACCGCGCCGACTCCGCGCGGACGTCGGCGGTGACCTGGTCGGCCGCCGACACCGTCCTCGGCGACCTGGCCGACCCCACCCACACGCCGCCCCGGGGCTCGTTCACCCTGCTCGCCGAACACCAGTGCGTCCGGCTGGAGATCGCCGGGGCGGGCAAGCACCAGAAGGTCCAGTACGCCGTGGTGCGCAATCTGCGCGACGTACGCGAGGAAGTGCGGCTGCGGGCGGGGACGTACGTGGTGGCGTGCGGTGTCATCCCGACGCCGCAGCTCCTGTTCAACTCCGGTGTCACGCTGCCCGCACTCGGCCGCTATCTGACCGAACAGCCCATGTCCTTCTGCCAGGTGGTGCTGCGGCAGGAGCACATGGACCGCGTCGAGGAGATCCTGCGCACCACCTCCGGCAGCGGCGACGATCCGGCCGACCGGACCGCCGACATGGAAGCCGACCGGACCGCCGACAGCGCCGCCGACCGGGTCGAGCACTACCGCGCCGCCCAGTTGAAGCGGCTGCACTCCGGCGACAAGTGCGCCGACCCCGTGCCCTTCCCGCCCGACGAGCGGGACCCGAACCTCGCCCTGCTGGTGACCGAGCGGCGCCCCTGGCACTGCCAGATCCACCGGGACGCCTTCACCTACGGCGCCGTACCGCCCAACGTGGACCCCCGGCTCATCGTCGATCTGCGCTGGTTCGGCATCTCCCGGCCCCGGCCGGAGAACAAGGTCACCTTCTCCCGCACCCTGCGCGACACCTTCGACATGCCGCAGCCCACCTTCCACTTCTGCCTCGACGAGGCCGAACGGAAGGAGACGGACCGCATGAAGGAGCACATGCTGCGCACCGCCTCCGCGCTGGGCGGCTTCATGCCCGGCTCCGAACCCGTCTTCCTCACCCCGGGCCTGCCGCTGCACATCGCGGGCACCACCCGCATGGGCACCAATCCGCTGGACAGCGTCGTCGACGAGTACTCCAAGGTGTGGAACATCGACAACCTCTACCTCGGCGGCAACGGTCTGCACCCCTTCGGCAACGCCTCCAACCCCACGCTCACCAGCGTCGCCACGGCGGTGCACGCGGCCGACACCATCGTCAAGGGCCACCCCGGGCACTGACCCCGGCCACCGGCTCCCGACCCCCTGGACCCCACCATGCCGGCACACTTCCCGCCGCCCCCGGACGGCATCCATATGGGCATCACCCCCACCTGCTGGACCAACGACGACTTCCCGCTCATCGGCAACGACATCCCGATGGAGCAGTGCCTCAGCGAGATCGCGCTCGCCGGGTTCGAGGGGTGCAGCATCGGCCACAACTTCACCACCGACGTCGACGCGCTGATCGCCGCGATGCATCTGCGCGGCCTGAGCGTGAGCGAGCCGTGGGTGAGCACGTACTTCACCGTGCCCGACGGCGCCGAGCGCGGCGCCCGTGAGCTGCTGAAGGTCCTGGAGTTCCTGAAGCGGTTCAACGCGGGCGATCCGCCGGTGCGGACGCGCACCATCGGCGTCGCCGAGTTCGGCAGGTCCGTCCACCTCCAGGCGCTCAGCCTGCGCAGCAACAAACCGGAGTTCACCGACGAGCAGTGGGACGACCTGTGCGACGGCCTGAACAGGATCGGCGAGATCACCGCGGGCCAGGGCTTCACGCTGGCGTACCACCCCCACATGGGCACCGGCGTCCAGACCGCGGAGGACGTCGACCGGCTCATGCGCCACACCGACCCGCGCCACGTCGGCCTCCTGCTGGACACCGGCCACCTCACCTGGGCGGGGGCCGATCCGGCGGAGATCATCGAACGGCACCGCGAGCGCATCGCCCACGTACACCTGAAGAACGTCCGCGACGGCGTCCACGCGGACCGCACCCTGGCCGACGGCAGTTTCCGCGAGTACGTCGAGTCGGGCATCTTCACCGTCCCCGGTGACCACGACGGCGGCGTCGACTTCGACGCCGTACTCAAGGTCCTGCGCCCGGGCGACTCCTACCGCGGCTGGCTGGTGGTCGAGGCCGAGCAGGACCCGCGGGGCGGACATCCCCCGCTGTACTACGCCCAGACCGCCCGCGCCTACCTGGCCGAGGCCCTTCGCTGACCCGATCCGAACGCACCCCCACCGGAAGGCACCCCCATGGGCGTCGCGAGCACCCCCCTGAACATCCGCGTCCCCCGGTTCACCCGCCAGGTCCTCCAGGACAACCTCATCGAGGGGTACTGGCTCGAAGCGCCGGACATCGACGGCGACACCCGGCCCGACCTGGTCGGACACGGCCTCTACCTCGGCGAGATCTACTGGTACCGCAACCCCGGCTGGGAACGGCAGCTGGTCGCCGACGGCTTCCACATGCCGATCGGCGCCCACTTCGGGGACATCACCGGCAACGGCTACCCGGACCTCGTGGTCTGTTACGAGCTGTACGGCGAGCGCGGCCGCATCGACGACCCCGACCCCGAGGGCGGGAAGATCGACTGGATCGAGAACACCGGGAAGTTCGACTCCGAGAGGCGCTGGAAGCGGCATTACATCGGCCGCGAGACGGCCATGCACCGGCTGCGCCTCGGCCACTTCACCCAGACCCGCAAGCCGGAACTGATGGCCCTGCCGACCGTGGGCGGACGGCACGTCCATGCCCTCGTGCCCGTGGTGCTGTTCACACCCGACAACGACGTCCGCCAGCCCTGGGACAAGCGCGTCCTCGACGACAGCCACTTCCGCATGATCCACGGAGTGGAGATCCAGCAGAACCCGCTGCCCGGCAGCGAGCACCTGGACTCGATCCTGCTCGCCTCCGAGGAGGGCGTGACCTGGCTCCACTACGACGAGCGCGAGCACCGGTTCACCACCACGCACATCGGCTCCGGCGAACACGAGCGGTTCGAGCAAACCGGGTTCAAGGGCAGCGGTGACGTGGGCGCCGGGCGGATCGGCGACGACCCGCACGCCTACGTCGTGGCCACGGAGCCCTTCCACGGCAACACCGTCGCGGCGTACGTCAAGGAACGCCCCGGCACCCCCGTGGCCGAGGCGACCTGGCGCCGGATCGTGCTCGACGTCTTCGGCGACCCCAACGAACTGGGCGAGGGACCGAGCCACCAGATCATCTGCGCGGACTTCGACAACGACGGCGACGACGAGTTCCTGGTGGCCCTGCGCGGCCCGTACCCCTGGCAGGGCGTCTTCTACTACAAGGCACTGGACATCGCCGCCGGTGTCTTCGCCAAGTGGCGGGTCTCCTCGGACAGCGCCGCGCGGATCGCCATCGGCGACTTCAACGGGGACGGGCGGCTCGATTTCGCCACCATCGCCTACAAGGTCGACAAATACTTCCTCGCCAAGGACGCCAAGCTCTGCCTGTTCCGCAACGACATCGAAGAGTGAGCGCCGCCCGCGATGCGCAGGGACAGAGCTATGCGCAGGGACAGAGTCATGCGCAAGGACCGAGCCATGCGCAGTGACAGGGCGTGGTGGCCCTGGGTGATCGGCGCGATCGGCGTCGTGGCGCTCGCCGCGGTGCTGGCCCTCGTGGTCGGCGCGGGCGCGCAGGCGGCCGCCACCTCGCTGAGCGTCCTGATCTCGGCCACCGCCGGCCTGCTCAGCTGGTCATGGCACCGGACGCGCCCCGCCGCGCCCGCCACCAGGGAAGAGCTGGAGCAGGCCGCGGAGGCGCTTGCCGCCATGGTGCGCCGCCAGTGGACGGAGGAGGCCGCCGCCCAAGGCCTGCTGGACCCCCACCCGTTGGCCGTGCGCTGGCACAGCGGGCAGACGGAGGCCGGGGACCACGCGCGGATGGTCGGCCGCACCCTGTCCGGCCGCAGCGACAACATGCAGGCCTTCGCCGAGGCCTTCCGCGCCCTGCCGCGCCGCCGCCTCGTCATCCTCGGTGAACCCGGCGCCGGCAAGACGGCCCTCGCGATCCTGCTCGTACGCGAACTCCTGCACGCCCCGGAACCCGGCGAGCCCGTCCCGGTCCTGCTGGACCTGGCCCCGTGGAACCCCCGCAAGGAGCCGCTGCTCGACTGGATGGCGCGCCGCATCCACGAGGACTACCCGGCGCTGCGCAACCACGAGACGTACGGTCGCGACGCGGCGCGCAAACTGGTCGCCGAGCGACGCGTCCTGCCCGTCCTGGACGGCCTCGACGAACTGCCCGCCCCCTTGCGCCCCCAGGCGCTCGCCGCCGTCAACCACGCCATCGCCGTGCACGGCCCGCTGATCCTCACCTCGCGCCAGTCCGAGTACCGCCAGGTGGTGGCGGACACCGACGTGATCACCGCGGCCGCCGTCGTCATCGCCACCCCGGTGGAAGCGGAGGACGTGGCCGACTTCCTGCGCAGCGCCGTCCCGCCCCGGCGCGGCGCCGCGTGGCAACCGGTGATCGACGAACTCACGCGCCACCCCGAAGGCGCCGTCGCCCGAGCCCTGTCGGTGCCGCTGAACATCTGGCTCGCCCGCACCGTCTACGCCTCACCGGCCGGCGACCCCGCCGAGATGACCCGCTACACCGACGCGCAGAGCCTCCAGCACCATCTGCTCGACGCGCTGGTCCCGGCGGTCTTCTCCGCCGAGCCGGCCGCCTCGGACCCGTCGGTCCCCGACGTACGCCGCACCGCAGCGGCCCGCTGGCATCCGGACGACGCCCGCACGGCGCTCGCCTTCCTCGCCTCGCACATCAAACGGCAGGGCACGGACGACATCGCCTGGTGGGAACTGCACCGCACCCTGCGACCGGATCCGACGGGTCCGCTCTCCGGGCCTGTGGCCGGGGCGGTCCTGGGGCTGGGGG
>NZ_WMBF01000732.1:0-2159 GCF_019400875.1 Streptomyces anatolicus
GCGTGGGGCTCAGGCGGCGTAGGGGCGGGTGGTCTTGCCCTCGCGCAGGGTGTGGCCCCACCAGGCGAGCTGGTCGAGCATCGTCTTCGCGGCGGCGGCCGGGCCCGTGGGGTCGTGCGGCTCACCGGACTCGTCGAAGCAGTTCCACACGCCGTGGAAGCTGACGGTGTCACGCACCGTCACCGCGTGCAGCTCGGCGAAGACCTGCCGCAACTGCTCGACGGCGCGCAGGCCGCCCGCCATCCCGCCGTAGCTGACGAAACCCACCGGCTTGGCGCGCCACTCGGCGTAGTGCCAGTCGATCGCGGTCTTCAGCGTCGCGGGGAAGCTGTGGTTGTACTCCGGCGTGACGATCACGAACGCGTCGGCCGCGTCGAGCCGCGGGGTGATCCCGGAGACCTCGGGCCCGCGCTGCTCGGAGAGCCCGTCCGGCAGGCGCGCCTCGGCCAGGTCGATCACGTCCACGTCCAGGTCGTCGCGCTGGGCGGTCTGAGCGGCGAACCACTCGGCGACGGTGGGCGCGAAGCGGCCCTCGCGGGTGCTGGCGACGATGACGGCGACCTTCAGGCGCTCGTCCCGCCCGGCGCCGCTCTCGGCACGCTCGTTCGTCAGGGTCTGCTGGGTGGTGCTCATGTCTGCCTCCTCGGCTCGGTGACGCGGCTTGTGACACCGACGAAGCTACGAACCCGACCCCGGTCGCCGCCTCTGTCGCACGACCGGGATCGGTACCTGCCCAAGGACTAGGCCCACCGGTGGAGCACACCCCGGTCATCCGACAGAGGCGACGGACGGACCGCCCTTCGTACGGTCGCCCCCATGACGAACACACCCGCAAGCAAGAGCCGCGACAACGCAGTTGACACCCCGCGCTGGGGTCCCGTCCTCGTGATGGCCCTGGCCATGCTGATGGTCACCCTGGAGATGAGCCTGTCGGCGGTCACCTTGCCCTCCATCGGCCAGGAGCTGGATGTCGGCAGTGGAGCGGCGAAGTGGGTGATCCTTGCCTACGCCCTGCCCACCGCGGCGCTCGCGATCCCCGCGGGACGCTGGGTGGACCGCGCGGACACCCGGCTCGTCTTCCTCGCGGCCGTCGCCGCCGTAGGCCTCACCAGCGTGCTCGCCGCGCTCGCGCCGTCCCTCTGGGTGCTCCTGGTCGCCCGCGTCCTCCAGGGCGCGACGGGCGCGATGGTCGTCGCCATCTACATGCCGGTGGTCGCGGCGAGCGTCCCGGCGAGACTGCGCGGCCGGGCACTCGGATACGTCGCCACGATCATGCCGCTCGGTTCGATGGCCGGTTCCTCGCTGGGCGGCTTCGTCGCCGACGCGTACGGCTGGCGGCCGGTGTTCCTCGTCAAGCTCCCGGTGCTGCTCGTCGTGTGGTGGCTCGGCGCGCGGATGCTCCCGCGCGGCCGCGGCGGGCTCCCGGCACCCGACCGGACGCTGCTCACCGACGTCCTGGTCCTCGGCGGCGCGGTCACCGCGCTGCTGCTCGCCTTCGACCGGATCGAGAGCGGCGCTGCGTACGCGGCCGGGGCGCTGGCGGTCGGTGCGGCGGGGCTCGCGGTGGTGTGGACGCGGCTGCGGTCCTCGAAGCCGATCGTCGCCCTGGTGAAGCGGCCCGCGTTCGGACTGCCGCTGCTGTCCTTGCAGTTGACGGGCACGTTCGTCGGGCTCTCGCTCTTCCTGCTGCCGTTCTTCGTCGCCGACGTCCTGCACGCGGGCGCCGAACTGATCGGCCTCGCCATGATCTTCTTCGTCGCGGGGATCGCCGCGGGCTCGCCTCTCAGCGGCCGCCTGACGGACCGCTTCCCACCCCACCTGGTCGCCGGGCTCGGCGGCGCCCTCACCCTCGCCGGGCTCCTTTCGACTCTTTCCCTGGACGGGCGGGCGGGCCTCGCGGACCTGTCCTGGCGGCTCGCGCTCGTCGGGTTCGGGCAGGGCGTGTTCGGCGCCCCCAACAACACGGCGATGCTGGCCGCGACCCCACCGGACATGATCGGCACGGGTGGCGGCGTGGCGGCGACGGTACGGACCCTGGCGTTCACGGTGGGCCCGGCGATCGCGTCCCTCGCGTACGGCCTCGCCGGGGGAGGGGCCCAGGGGTTCCGTACGGGTGTGATCGTCCTCGCCGTGCTGCAGGTGGGCGGGCTGCTGGCGGT
>NZ_WMBF01000733.1:0-2153 GCF_019400875.1 Streptomyces anatolicus
ACCCCACCCCCGCCACCCCTTTTCGCTCCTGTTCTCACTCTCGTTTTCACTCCTGTTTTCACTTCTGTTTTCACTTCTGGTCAGCCCCACCCCCGCAAGCACCACCGCCATGCCCACCACGACCCTCGTCCCGATCTCCTCGCCGAGCACGAGCGCGCCGAGGGCCACCGAGACCACCGGCAGCAGATAGCCGACGGTGGCGGCGGCGGTGGGGCCCTCGTCCGCGATGAGACGGGAGTTGAGGTGGAAGGTGACGCCCGTACCGAGCGTGCCCAGGATGACGACCGCGACGATCCCCGTGAGCGTCGGCGACGACGTGCCGGCCGGGGCGGCGGGCAGGGCGAGCGTGGTCAGGCCGGTAGCGGTGAGCAGCTGGGCCGCGGAGAGGGCCAGCGGCGCCGAGTCGCGGGCGATGAGGTGGCGGGCCATGTAGGCGAAGGCGACCGCGTAACTGGCCGCCGCGGCGAGCAGCGCAAGCGCCCCCCAACTGGCCAGTCCCGTCCGCTGCCAGGGCGCGAAGATCAGCAGGGTGCCCGCGAACCCGAGCAGCAGGCCGGTGAGGCGGAGCGGCCCGAGGCGGCGTTCGGTGCGCAGCATCAGGCCGATGGCGAGGGACCACAGAGGGGTCGTGGCGTTCAGTACGCCGGCGACGCCCGAGTCGACGGTCTGCTCGCCGAGGCTGAAGAGGAAGAACGGCAGGGCGTTGCAGAAGAAGGCGGCCACGGCCAGCCGCCCCCAGATCCGCCTGCCGCGCGGCATCCGCTGCCCGGCGGCGCGGGCCAGGACGAGCAGAACGGCGGCACCGAGCGCGCACCGGATGATCGTGAGATGCAGGGGCGCGAGGCCGCCGCTGAGGGCGAGCTTGATCCAGAGGAAGCCGGAGCCCCAGAGAAGGGTGAGGACGGCCATGCGTACGAGGGTGGCGCGGGGTCCGCTGAGCACGGTTCGCCTCCTGACTTCGAGGGGGGCGGGACGGGACGGCAAGGCACGCCACGGCACGTCATGGCAAGGGGCAAGGGGCAAGGGGCAAGGCAAGACCCTCGTACGGTCCCCCGCCCCTCACCCATAAGACAAGCGAAAAGATCTGGATCCAGAATTAAGCTGTGCTGCACGCTCCGACGACGGCACACTGGCCGCATGCTTGATATGCGGCGCATGCAGATCCTGCGGGCGGTGGTCACCAGTGGCTCGGTCACCGCGGCGGCCCGGAACCTCGGGTACACGCCCTCGGCCGTCAGCCAGCAGATGGCGGCCCTGGAGAAGGAGGCGGGCATCGCGCTCCTGGAACGCAACGGCCGCGGAGTGCGCCCCACGGACGCGGGCCGCGTGCTCACGGAGTACGCCACGCTCATCGGCCGCCACGCCGCCGAGGCGGAGACCGCGCTCGCCGAACTGCGCGCGGGGCGCAAGGGCCGCGTCTCGATGCGGTACTTCGCCACGGCGGGGGCACCCCTCGTCGCCCCCGCGCTCGCGGCGCTGCGGCACGAACAGCCCGGCGTACAGGTGGAGTTGAAGCTCTACGAACCGGACGACCCGGTTACGGAGGTGAAGGCGCGGCGGGCCGACGTGGCACTGGTGGTCGGGCCGCGGGACCGCGCGGAGGAGGACGGGATCCGGTACGTGCACCTGTTGGACGACCGTTATCGGGCGGTGCTCCCGCGGGGCCATCGGCTCGCCGAACGGGCGGTGCTGGAGATGACGGACCTCGCGGAGGAGGCGTGGGTGGCGGGCGAGACGCCGGGCCCGTGCCTGGACCCGGTGCTCGACGCGTGCGCGGCGGCGGGCTTCACCCCGGACTTCGTGGTGGAGAGCGGGGACTACGCCACGGCCCAGGGTTTCGTCGCCGCCGGCCTCGGCATCACCCTCATCCCCGAGCTGGGCCTGGCCGCCGGGCACCGCCCCGACGTGGTCGTACGAGAGGTCAGGGGCCCGGAGCCGGTACGCGCGATCCACGCGGCGGTACGGGCCGGCTCACCGGTCCAACCGGCGCTGCGGGGGTTGCTGGAGGCGTTGCGAGTGGCGGCGGGGTCTGGCGGGGCGCCACGCGAAGAAACCTCACCGTAAAGCCCCGCCTCCCGGCCCTCGCCGCAAGAGGCCCCGCTCCAAAGCCCCGCCTCCCGGCCCTCGCCTCAAGAGGCCCCACGCCAAAGCCC
>NZ_WMBF01000734.1:0-2150 GCF_019400875.1 Streptomyces anatolicus
GTCTCGGGGTTGAGGTGGCGCAGGAGTGCGTGGCCGAGACGGTCGCCGGGGACCGCGCGCGTCTGTTCCTTCACCGCCTTCAGCAGTTCACCGGCGGCCGGGCCGCCTGCAAGGACCTCGGCCAGGTCCACCCCTGCCGTGCCGAGCCGGGCGGGGTGCGCGCTGGTGAACCAGCCCACTGTGCGGGACAGTTCCACGCCGTCGTCCAGCGGCTCGCGGCCGTGCCCTTCGATGTCGACGAGTACGTCGGTCTCCTCGCCGGTGCGCCAGTACGCGACCGCGGCCGTCAGCGCGGCAAGGAGCACGTCTTCCACGCCGCAGTGGTACGCGGCCGGGGTGCGCGTCAGCAGGGTCTCGGCCTGGTGCGCGGGGACGGTCCACGTGTCGCGGCGCAGAGTTCGTACGGTGTCCAGATCGGCGTCCAACTCCCCGCTCCCAAGGGGCGTTTGCCGCTCTCCGAGCAGGGCCAGCCAGCTGCCAAGCTCGGCGGTCCGCCGCTCACTGGCCGCCTCGGCCGTCAGCAGCCGCGCCCAGCGGCGGAACGAGGTGCCCACCGGGTCCAGCCGGGTCACGCGCCCGGCGACGGCCGCCTCGCACGCGGCTCGCAGGTCCGGCACCAGGATCCGCCAGGACACCCCGTCCACCACCAAGTGATGGGCGACCAGGACGAGTTGCCCGGTCCTTCCGGGCCCGGGGTCCACCCAGACCGCCTGGACCATCACCCCGGCGGCGGGGTCAAGGCGCTCCGCGGCCTCACGCGCGACGACCTCCACGCCATCGGCGCCGAGATCCGCCGCGTCGACCCGTCCCACCAGGCTCCCGGCGTCGACCGAGCCCCGCTCGCCGACGATCAGCTTCTGCTCGCCGGGAACGGTCCGCGCCCGCAGCATGTCGTGCGTGTCCAGGACGGCGCCGAGTCCCGCCGCCAGCACGCCGAGACCCAGTCCGGCCGGTGCGCCGAGGACCACCCACTGTGCGAACCCGGGCCGCGCCGCGCGCTCGCCCAGCGCCCGCATCGCCGGCGTCCAGGGGACTTCGCCGACGCCCACGTCGAGCGTGGCGCCCGCCTGTCCGAGCGCGGTGGCGACCTGCGCGAGCCGTTCCGGTGTCTTCTCCTCGAAGACGTGCCGGGAGGTCACCACGAGTCCGGCTCGGCGGGCGCGTGAGACCAGCTGCATGGAGCTGATCGAGTCGCCGCCGAGTTCGAAGAAGCCGTCCTCGACGCCCACCCGGTCGAGCCCCAGGACCTCGGCGAAGACGCCGCACAGGATCCGCTCGGCCGCCGTGCGCGGTTCGCGTCCGGTCACCCGGGTGGCGAAGTCCGGTGCGGGCAGGGCTGCCCGGTCCACCTTGCCGTTCACCGTGAGCGGCAGGGTGTCCAGGGTCAGGATCGCTGCCGGGACCATGTACTCGGGCAGACGGTCGGATACGTACGCACGTAGATCCTCCACGTCCATGCCCGCGCCGTCCGCAGCCGTCACGTATCCGATCAACTGCTTGTCCCCGGGCCCGTCCTGACGGGCCACCACCACAGCCTGGCCGACCGTCTTATGGGAGGCCAGCACCGCCTCTACCTCACCCAGCTCCACCCGGAACCCGCGGACCTTCACCTGCTCATCCGCACGCCCCACGAAGAGCAGCTCACCCTCGGCCGACCACCGGACCAGATCCCCCGTCCGATACATCCGCTCCCCGCCCGCACCGAACGGGCACGCCACGAACCGCTCCCCCGTCGGCGCCGACCGCCCGAGGTACCCCTGCGCGAGACCGGCCCCCGCCATATACAGCTCACCCACCACGCCCGGTCCCACCGGACGCAGGAACGCGTCGAGGACATACGCCCGCCGGTTCGTCAGCGGCCGCCCGATCGGCAGCACCGGCCCGCCCTCGGCGCCCACCGGCAGTACATGCCAGGTCGCTGCCAAGGTGACCTCGGTCGGCCCGTACATATGCCGGACCCGCACTTCGGGGCACGCCTCACGCACCCGCGCCATCGACCCCGCGGGCACCACATCCCCGCCCGTCAGCACCTCACGCAGACCGGCGAAACACTCCGGGGACTCCTCCGCGAGCACCCGGAACAGACCGGCCGTGACATGCACCGCCGACACGCCCTCCGCGACCGCCTCCCGCACCCGCCCGGCATCCAC
>NZ_WMBF01000735.1:0-2148 GCF_019400875.1 Streptomyces anatolicus
CTTCGGTGGCGTACGGGAGGGCTGCTGGCCACGTGAGGGCTGCTCGGGTCGCGTACGCAAGGGCTGCTGGCCACGTGGGGGCTGCTCGGGTCGCGTACGCAAGGGCTGCTGGCCACGTGAGGGCTGCTCGGGTCGCGTACGCAAGGGCTGCTGTCCACGTGAGGACCGCTTCGGCGGCGTACGTGAGGACTGTTTCCGTGAGGGCTGCTTCGCTGGCACCGCCCCATCGTCGCCACGGCCTCGCTGGCGCGCTTCCGATAAAGTGCCAACCTATGCCGGACATCCGCCACACCCCCGAGGCGCCCACCCGCACCCAGGTCCTGGCCCCCGGCGAACGCATCGACGCGCACCGCCACGACGACCACCAGATCATCTACGCGGGCTCCGGCGTCGTGGCCGTCACCACGGACGCCGGTACGTGGTTCGCGCCCGGCACCCGCGCGATCTGGGTCCCCGCCGGCTGCGTCCACGCGCACCGCGCCCACGGCCAACTGGCCCTGCACCTGCTCGGTCTGCCCGCCGACACGAATCCGCTCGGCCTCGACGCCCCGGCCGTCCTCACCGTCAGCCCGCTGCTGCGCGAACTGATCCTCGCCTGCACCCGGGCCCCGCACGAGGAGACCGGCACCCCGGAGGGCTCCCCCGAGCGGCGGCGCCTGCGCGCGGTGCTCCTCGACCAACTGCGCGCCTCGCCCCAGCAACCCGTCCAGTTGCCGACCCCGGCGGATCCGCGTCTCGCGGCCGTCTGCGACCTGCTGCACGGCGACCCCGCGGACGCGCGCGGCCTGGCCGAGCTGGCCGCCGCGGCCGGGGCGGGCGAACGCACCCTCAGCCGCCTCTTCCGCCGCGAGCTGGGCATGACCTTCCCCCAGTGGCGCACCCAGCTGCGTCTCTACCACGCCCTGCGCATGCTGGCCGACGGCACACCGGTCACCACCGTCGCGCACCGCTGCGGATGGGCCTCCACCAGCGCCTTCATCGACGTGTTCCGCCGCGCCCTCGGCTACACGCCCGGCACGCACAACCGCCGCGACTGAACACGCGCCCGGTCGCGCCCGGTCGCACCCGACCGCAACCGGCAGAGAGCAACTTCCCTTTGCGTACGGGCTCTTGGCAGCGCCAGTGCCATGTGAAATATTACTGCCGTGCTCACGGGACCCCTTTTCGGACCACCGGAACTCTCGGACCTCATCGTCGTGGGAGCGGGAGTGGTCGGCGCGGCCTGCGCCTACTACGCCACCCGCTCCGGCCTCCACGTCACCGTCATCGACCGCGGCCCCGTCGCGGGCGGCACCACGGGAGCAGGCGAGGGCAATCTCCTCGTCTCCGACAAGGAACCAGGCCCCGAACTGGAACTCGCCCTGCTCTCCGCGCGGTTGTGGCGTGACCTGGCGGCCGAACTCCCCTCTCGCATCGAGTACGAGCGGAAGGGCGGCCTCGTCGTCGCGTCCACGGAAACCGCGATGACCGCCCTGCGGGACTTCGCCTCGGGGCAGGGAAGCGCGGGCGTCGAGGCGATCGAAGTACCGCCCGACCGCCTCACCGGCCTCGAACCGCACCTGGCCCCCGGCCTCGCCGGCGGCTTCCACTATCCGCAGGACGCCCAGGTCCAACCCGCCCTGACCGCGGCCCACTTGCTGCGTGCGGCGGCGGACACGGGCCCAGGGCGCCTCACGCTGCGGCTCGGCGAGGAGGTCACCGCGGTCCTCACCGGGGCGGGCGGCGAGGTGCGCGGCGTACGGACCCGGGCGGGCGAGTCATACGCTCCGTACGTGGTCAACGCCGCCGGCACGTGGGGCGGCAGGCTCGCCCGCATGGCGGGGGTGGAGCTGCCGGTGCTCCCCCGGCGCGGGTTCGTCCTCGTCACGGAACCGCTGCCGCGCGTGGTGCGGCACAAGGTGTACTCCGCGGATTACGTGGCCGACGTGGCCAGCGGTTCCGCCGCCTTGCAGACCTCCGCCGTGGTCGAGGGCACCCCGGCGGGCCCGGTGCTCATCGGGGCGAGCCGGGAGCGGGTGGGCTTCGACCGCACCCTGTCGGTGGAGGTCCTGCGGCGCCTCGCCGCGCAGGCCACCGGCCTCTTCCCCGTCCTTGCCGGGGTGCGGGCGATCCGCTCCTACGCGGGCTTCCGCCCCTATCTCCCCGACC
>NZ_WMBF01000736.1:0-2144 GCF_019400875.1 Streptomyces anatolicus
GGGGAAGCCCCCGCCGCGAAGCGGCGAAGACCTCCCCCCGGCGGGAAAGCCGAAGGACTACGCAGCCCGGCGACGACGCCCCTGGGGCGCTCCGCCCCGGGACCGCCGAGGCCGCCGCGAGGCCGCCGGCTGCTGCGGCGCAGGCGTATCAATGACGACCGGCACCCCGGAGGGCTCCCGCGCCCCGGTGATCCGCACCAACTCCTCGTCCGAGGAGGAGACCCGCACCGCCCGGGGCTGGATCTCCGCGTCGGACATCAGCCGCGTCATGTCCCGCTTCTCCTCGGGAAGCACGAGCGTGACGACACTGCCCGACTCCCCCGCCCGCGCGGTACGCCCGCCCCGGTGGAGGTAGTCCTTGTGATCGGCGGGCGGGTCGATGTTCACGACCAGGTCGAGGTCGTCGACGTGGATGCCGCGCGCCGCGACGTTCGTGGCGACCAGCGCGGTGACCTGACCGGTCTTGAACTGGTCGAGCGTGCGGTTGCGCTGCGGCTGGGAGCGGCCGCCGTGCAGGCCGGAGGCGCGCACACCGTTGGCGAGGAGCCGCTTGGTGAAGCGGTCCACCGCGCGCTTGGTGTCCAGGAACATGATCACGCGGCCCTCGCGGGCGGCGATCCGCATGGCGACGGCCTTCTTGTCCGTCTCGTCGGCGACGTAGAGCACGTGGTGCTCCATCGTCGTCACCGCGCCCGCGGATGGGTCGACGGAGTGCACGACGGGGTCGCTGAGGAACATCCGGACGAGCCGGTCGATGTTCTTGTCGAGCGTCGCCGAGAACAGCATGGTCTGGCCGCCCCGCTCGACCTGCTTGAGCAGCGCGGTGACCTGCGGCATGAAGCCCATGTCGGCCATCTGGTCGGCCTCGTCGAGGACGGTCGTACGCACCCGCGAGAGGTCGCAGTCGCCGCGCTCGATCAGGTCCTTGAGGCGGCCGGGGGTGGCCACCAGGATCTCGGCACCGCGGCGCAGCGTGCCCGACTGCTTGGTGATCGACATGCCGCCGACGACCGTGGCCATACGGAGGTTGACCGAGGTGGCGTACGGCGTGAGGGCGTCCGTCACCTGCTGGGCCAGCTCGCGCGTGGGGACCAGGACCATGGCGAGCGGCGACTTCGACTCGGCGCGCCGGCCGGCCGTGCGGGCGAGGAGCGCGAGGCCGAAGGCGAGCGTCTTGCCGGAGCCGGTGCGGCCGCGCCCGAGGATGTCGCGCCCGGCGAGGGAGTTGGGAAGGGTGGCGGCCTGGATCGGGAAGGGCGCGGTGACCCCCTGGGCGGCCAGCGTCTTCAGCAGGGCCTCGGGCATGTCCAGGTCACCGAAGGCCTCCACGGCGGGCAGCGCCGGGGTAAGGCTCTCGGGCAGCGCGAACTCCCCGCCCTGCGCCGGCTTCGGCTTACGGCTTCCGGGCTTCTTCGCGGCATGCGCGGAGCCCTTCGCCTGGCCCCGGGCCGCGCCGTTCGACTGGCCGCGGGCCGAGCCGTTCGACTGGCTCCTGGCCGCGCCGTTCGCCTGGCCCCTCGCCGAGCCGTTCGCCTGGCCGCTGCTCGGCCTGCCCTTGCCGGCTGCGTTGGCGGGCCGCTTGCGGGCGGGTCGTGCGGGGCGGTCGGAGTTGTTCATGCAGTGATGCCTTCCTGGTCGCTGGACTTTCCGGGACCTCTGAGCCTTCGGTGCGGCTCTGGGCCCCTAGGGCCCGATGACAGCGCAAGCCGAGGCCCGCACCTTCCGGTGCGGGCCTCGGCTGTGAGGTTCGCGCGCTGCGACGATCAGGCAGGAACGATGTTCTCGGCCTGCAGGCCCTTCTGGCCCTGGGTGACCTCGAAGGAGACCTTCTGGCCCTCGACGAGCTCACGGAAGCCGGAGGACGCGATGTTCGAGTAGTGGGCGAAGACGTCGGGGCCGCCGCCGTCCTGCTCGATGAAGCCGAAGCCCTTTTCCGAGTTGAACCACTTAACGGTGCCGGTTGCCATGTCAATCTCCTCAACAGGGGCAGAGTATGGAGAGCCACGGAATTGTGATTCTCCAGCGCTGCATTGACCCCATAACCGGAGAGAACCGGAAAAACAATTAATGCGCCCTCGGAGCACTCCCGTCAGGCGCACACAAAGTTCATGGGTACCAAAACTGCAACACATAAAGCCTAACAC
>NZ_WMBF01000737.1:0-2139 GCF_019400875.1 Streptomyces anatolicus
ACCCCGCTCCCCCGCCTCGCCGAAGCCCTGCGCCGGCTGCCGCCGTCCTGCGGCCCCGTCCGGCTGATCGCCGTGGACGGGCACGCGGGCTCGGGGAAGTCGACGTTCGCGCGGCGCCTCGCCGAGGCGCTGGGCGACGCGCCGGTCCTGCGGCTCGACGACATCGCGAGCCACGAAGAGCTGTTCGACTGGACGGACCGGCTGGACCGCCGGATCATCGCGCCGCTCGCGCGCGGCGAAACGGCGCGCTATGCCCCGTACGACTGGACCGAGCGCCGCTTCGGCCCGGCCGAGCGGAGTCTGCCGCCCGCGCCCGTGGTGATCGTCGAAGGGGTCGGCGCGGGCCGCCGCGCACTGCGGGCGCACCTCTCGGCCGTGCTGTGGATGGACGTGCCGCGCGAGGAGGCATGGCGGCGGGGGCGCCGACGGGACGGGACGGTCCAGCGGGACTTCTGGGACGGGTGGGAACCGGTGGAACTCCGGCACTTCGCCGATGACCCTTCGCGCCCCTTCGCGGACCTTTTGGTGCGGCAGTGCCCAGAGGGATACGAGGTACGCCCGGGGCCCAGTGGGGCGCCAGTCGGAACCCAATTCGTCACACAGGGTGATGGTTCATCGGCGGTCCGCTGAACCCCTGGAGAACAGCTTCCAGTTGACCCCGGGAGTTTGCACGAGTGCCTCAACTCCGCTTGACCCAGGGGCCTTACAGGACTTACGTTCTGAATGTGCGGCCTTACCAGGCCGCCCGCAGACGCGAAGCCCCCGGTTGTTCCCCCGTGATCGGGGGCTTCGTTCTGCCCTCAAGGCCTCATTTTCGGCCGCTGCGAGCCGCCATTCGCTCACCCTCGGTCACCATCACGGCCCCTCCCCCGACGGCCCTTCCCGGCCGATCCACCGGCGCCGCACCCTACGGCCGACCGCTCCCCCGCAGGTACGATGCCTAACGGTGCGCCTTTTTCGGACGGCTGCTCTGCGCGCCGAGTCAACTCCCGTCCGCAGCACGGCGGTTCAGCGAAGTGGCCGACGGGCACCGGCCCGGTGGCACGCACACGGGGGCACGGTTTGTGGGGGACGCGATGGACTTCGACGCGGTGGGCTCACCCGCCCCGGCCGACCTCGCCTGGCTGAGGGGCGTCGACGCCTACACGATGGGCGCGTATCCGCAGGCGGAGGAGGAGTTCCGTGCGGCGGTACGGATCGATCCCGGGATGGCCGACGGCTGGCTCGGGCTGCACGCGCTGCGCGTCGACACCACGACGGCGCTGCTGCGGATGTTCCAGCACCGGGACAGGTTCGGGGAGCAGCGCGCACGGCACGCCCGCCCCCTCAACTCCTGGTACTGGCTGGGCTGGTGGGTCCAGCCGGTCCTGGAGAGCACACGCGATCTGCTGCTCGCGCACGCCTCGCACTGGCTCGACGGCCGCCACGTCCCGGAGCTCGACCGGGCGCTCGCGGGTCTGCCGCCGGTCGACGCCGACCCGCAGGTGCGCTTCCTGCACGCCTGCCGCTCCTACCTGGTCAAGGACTGGGAGCAACTGGTGCGGCATACGGACCCCCTGATCGACGACCCGATGCTCGGCATCGAGGCCGGCCTCTTCGGCGGCATGGCCCGGGTGCGCCTCGAGATGTTCGGGCAGGCCGAGCCGCTGCTCTCCGCCGCCCTGATGCGGTGCCGCAGCGAGCAGCCCCAGCGCAAGGAGCTGCGCTACTGGCTGGCCCGCGCGCACGAGGGCACCGGACGCTCGGCGGCGGCCCTGCCGCTGTACCGGGCGGTGCACCGCGTCGACGCCTCCTTCATGGACACCTCGGCGCGGCTGGCCGCGATCGCCGAGGGCGACGGCTATGACGAAGCGGCCGATCTGGCCGCCGCCATCAGCCTGGCGGGCGGAGGCCAGGACGTGCTGGAGGGACCTGACGGCATCGACGTGCTCTTCGGCACCGAGGGCCGCGACGTGAAGGTCACCGACCCCCAACTGCCCCCGGGCGCCATCCCTCCCGGGCCCAACGGCCCACCGGGGCAGACCGGCCCGTCAGGGCAGACCGGCGCGGCGGGAAAGACCGGCGCGGCGGGCCCGGGGGCGGCGGGCAGCCGCTCCGAGGCCGACGCCGTCCGCGAGAAGGCGATCATCCCGATCAAGC
>NZ_WMBF01000738.1:0-2137 GCF_019400875.1 Streptomyces anatolicus
GGGCTATGCCGTGGTACTTACTTTGCTGAGGGGAGGGACGGGCATAGTGATCTCTAAAGTCGCCTCGAATGCGGCGAGTTGGTGAATGGTCATGTAGGAGCTCACTTCTGCATGCTGTGATGCACGCGTTGAGGCCGAGCGAACGAATCAGGATCACCCTGGCACCACTGTCAAAGCCACCCGCCGAACATGATCTACTTATACGCGACCGTGCCAGCCGTCATGTCTACGGCTGGCAGAGCAAGCATTGAAGGGGGTCTGCGTGAAGTCGCTGATCGTGAAGAGGGCCTTGGTGGCGGCAAGCGTGATTGTAGGAGCTGGAATCGTTCCGCTGGCGACAGCTACGTCGGCGTCCGCATCGCCGATCAGGTGCTCGGGTTATTTGGCTTCACAGGGCTACAAGACTGGCCCGAAGGTAGACCGAGCATGTGAATTGGGCGACAAGGGAGGCATCTGGGGCAGCACCACGCGTCTCGCCTGCCAACCCATGCTCATGCAGCTCGGCGTGAAGGGTAAGCACGCCGCCGAGGCGTGTGACAGAGCACACTAGCCGGACGCGCAGTGTCGCCTCAGAGGGGCGCTTGAGCAATCACGCGCCCCTCCAGGGTAATTATGGCGGTCAGCGCTTGACACGCACTTCCCGCGTAATTTGAGGGCCTGTCGGCGTTGACGAACTGCGGACAGCGCGCTCGCCACATCTGTTGTAGCGACATAGCCGACGGTCCTGCGGCGCCCCACATGCAATTCGTCGCCGACATCGGGACTAGCAGGGTGTTGGGTCGTTCATGTGGATGTCGCGTCCGGACTTCGTGGCGTACTTCGTCCTCACGCTATAGCTGTTCCCGTGGGTTGACTGCCTGGAGGCCTTCCAGTTGCTGTAGGCGGGCGAATGAGAACTGCGGCCGTGGTCGGGAGTGAAGAAGTCGTCCCCGACCTGGGAAGGCAGAAACCGGGCTGGACCGTAATGCGCGAGCTGTTCCATGCGCTGGCACGACCCCTGAGCCAGGGGCCTGGAGCTCCTCCAGAATCTGCGTGTCCTGGCCATCGACAGGATGCTGCTGATAGTGGCCGACTCAACCGGGAAGCGTTCGGCAACGCGGCTCCCAGCGCAGCTCCATGGGCCCTCCGATGGCACGCATGGCCGGCGTGGAGGAGCTCGTCTTTGACGGCATCAAGACGCACCAGCGCGACGACTCGTCCTCCACGCACAGACCCCGGATGACTTCCGCCGAGGTGTCTTCGCATCGCAGGGCCCCGGTCCGTCACCCAGGCCCCTTGCTTCGTGGTTGAGCGGCGCGTCAGCGCTTGACGCGGACTTCCTTGCGCAACTTGGCCGTCGTGGTCGCGGCCTCGTCGAGGTCGGCGGAGCGCCCGGATATCGCGCTCGCGACGTCCGTCGTGACCACGTAGCCGAGGGTGCTGTGGTCGCCCCAGATGCAGGTCGCTGCGGACATCGCACTCGGGCCGGAGGAACCGGCCGTGGAACCGGAGGTCCCCGCACCGCCGCCCAGGTCGACCTTCATCTCCTGGCACTTCATGACGGCGCCGTCGAGCCCGGCGGGCTTGTACTCCTTCGGCTCGCCGACCAGCGTGACGCTCTGGCCGCCGCCGGCACCCGCCGAGGACCCGTTCTCCTCCTTGGCGTTCGTGAACATGTGGTCGACGACCTTCTTCGGGTCGGCGATCTCCCCGTAGACGCCACCGAAGGTCAGCACCTTCTGCGCCATCGGGTTCTCCTTGCTGCCCGACTGGTACTGGGCTTGCACGTCCTGGGGGTTCTTCACCCCAGCGGCCTCGGCCTTGTCGCGGTCGACGCTGTTGAGACCGCTGGAGCGCTGTGGGTCCTTCTTGTACTCGACCAGGACGGTCTCCGGCGTCGTCAGCTTGTGCGGACCGTCGTCCTTGACGCCGGACTCGCCCCCGCCGCCGTCCGCCACGCTCGACGAGCCGCCCTTGTCGTCGTCGCCCGTGAAGACGAAGTAGCCGCCGACGGCCGCGGCGGCGACCACGGCGACGGCCGCGATGAGGACGCCGGTCTTCTTGCCGCCACCGCCACCGCCGCTGGGAGGCGGGGGCGGCACCTGGCCGTAAGGGGCCTGCTGGCCGTATGGGGGCTGGGGCGGCTGCTGCCCGTAGG
>NZ_WMBF01000739.1:0-2135 GCF_019400875.1 Streptomyces anatolicus
GGCCCGCCCAGCCCTCCGCGCTGCGCAACTCCCTGACCATGCTGCGCCGCAACCTCCGGCACGCCCGCCGCTACCCGGCCATGACGATCAGCCTGGTGATCATGCCCATCACCATGCTGCTGCTCTTCAACTACGTCTTCGGCGGCACGATGTCGGCCGGCATGGGCGCCACGGGCGCGGAGTACATCGACTACCTCGTCCCCGGCATCCTGCTGATGGCCGTCGGCGCGGGCGTCCTGCCCACCACGGTCGGCGTCTGCGTCGACCTGACCGACGGCATCGTGGCCCGCTTCCGTACGATGCCGATCAGCGCCTCCTCGATCCTGACGGGACGTGCCGTAGGCGCCGTCATCCAGACGCTGCTCAGCGTCGTCCTCGTCATCGGGGTCGCCTTCCTCGTGGGCTTCCGCTCCGGAGCCGAACCCCTCGAGTGGGTCGCGGTGGCCGGGCTCCTCACGCTGATGTGCTCCGCCCTCACCTGGCTCGCGGTCGCGCTCGGCCAGCTGGTCAGGGCCCCGGAGGCGGCCAGCAGCGCCGCCATCCCCTTCTCCTTCCTGCTGCCCTTCCTCAGCAGCGCGTTCGTGCCGCTCGACTCGATGCCGGACTGGCTGCGCCACTTCGCCGAGTGGCAGCCCTACACCGCCTTCATCGAGACCCTGCGCGGGCTGCTCCTCGGCGACGAGATCGGCAAGTTCGGGCCGCTGGCCGTCGGCTGGGGCGTGGCCATCACCATCGGCGGGTTCCTGTGGGCGCGGTCCCAGTTCAACCGCCCCGCCACCCGCTGAGACGCCGACCGGAACACCGTCGTACGTTTGTCGGCCTCCACCAATGGGAGGCCGACAGCGCTACGGTTCACGCGGGGCCGCCGGGTGCGGCCCCGCGTGTCGTCCTGTGAGGCGTCTCTCACCCGGCACGGAACCCCTACGCGACCCCTACGAGGCCGCGCACAGGACATTCTTTGTGGAGACTCTACAGACGGCGCCTGCCCGAACAGTCACTTCTTCAGCAACCACCCTCTCTTCTGTCCGGGGCTGCCAGGAAAACGGCCCGGAGACTGTACAGAGTCGACGGTCCGTTTCCCTGGGGGCCCTCCGTAAGGTCGCTACATGACCGTTTTGGACGAGACCGCCTCCTCCGGGGGCGAGCCCACCGATGCGCGTGGGCGCGTGGCCGAACTGCACGAGATCCGTGCGCAGGCGCTGCGCGGGCCCAGCGAGAAGGCGACCGAGGCGCAGCACGCCAAGGGCAAGCTGACCGCACGCGAGCGGATCGAGCTGCTCCTCGACCCGGGCTCGTTCAAAGAGGTCGAGCAGCTGCGCAGGCACCGCGCCACGGGCTTCGGCCTGGAGACCAAGAAGCCCTACACCGACGGTGTCATCACCGGTTGGGGCACGGTCGAGGGCCGCACGGTCTTCGTCTACGCGCACGACTTCCGCATCTTCGGCGGCGCGCTCGGTGAGGCGCACGCCACGAAGATCCACAAGATCATGGACATGGCCATCGCGGCCGGTGCCCCGCTGGTCTCCCTGAACGACGGCGCCGGCGCCCGTATCCAGGAGGGCGTCTCCGCCCTCGCCGGTTACGGCGGCATCTTCCAGCGCAACACCAAGGCCTCGGGCGTCATCCCGCAGATCAGCGTGATGCTCGGCCCGTGCGCGGGCGGCGCGGCCTACAGCCCGGCCCTGACCGACTTCGTCTTCATGGTCCGTGAGACCTCGCAGATGTTCATCACCGGGCCGGACGTCGTCCGCGCGGTGACCGGCGAGGAGATCACGCAGAACGGTCTGGGCGGCGCGGACGTGCACGCCGAGACCTCCGGCGTCGCGCATTTCGCGTACGACGACGAGGAGACCTGCCTCGCCGAGGTCCGGTACCTCATCGCGATGCTGCCCTCCAACAACCGCGAGAACCCCCCGGCGCACGAGTCCGACGACCCGGCCAACCGGCGCTCGGACGTCCTGCTCGACCTGGTTCCGGCCGACGGCAACCGCCCGTACGACATGGCCAAGGTGATCGAGGAGCTTGTCGACGACGGCGACTTCCTTGAGGTGCATGAGCGGTGGGCGCGGAACATCATCTGTGCGCTGGCCCGTCTTGACGGCAAGGTCGTCGGGATCGTCGCGAACCAGCCGCAG
>NZ_WMBF01000079.1:0-19934 GCF_019400875.1 Streptomyces anatolicus
GGGTGGGGTGCGGAGTGTGTGCCCTCGCTGCCGACCCGGCCGATGCGGCAACAGCATGAACCGATGGGCGCCTGGCCAAGGAGAACCTCTGGCGAGAAGCCCAGGTCAGCCGAGCCACCATGAACAGAGCCCAGGACATCCTCGCCGAGTGGGACGCCCACATCGCCCAGCACGGGAAGACAACCCCGCGCGAAGCGCAACGCGACATGGCCCATCGCTGACCTGTGCAAGAAACTGACCGCAAAGACTCGGCAGTGCACCCGCTTGGAGAGGCAGCTTCCAGCGGCCGCCGTCGCCATCGCAGCCCTCCACCACGACAACGAAGCTTTCCGCGACGCACTCGGCGAAAGGGCCACCACCACTGTCGTCGGCATCGGGCCGCAGCGCAGGAGGACGAGATGACCCCAGCCGGAGCCGACGGGCCAGTCCAGCGAAAGCCACAAGTCACAACGACACTGCTCGCTTCCGCCATGCCCCCCTGCGACGGCGCTACGCGGGCAGGGCGGAGACGTGCATGGGATATTGCGTTGCACCAGCGTCCGGCGGTCTTCTAGCCTGTTTCAGTTCCGTCGGTGCCCGTTTCGGGGCCCGGCGCTGTGTTTCGAGGTGATGACGTATCTCCCAGGCCAAGTAGCCGCTCGTTCTGAGGCGCTCTTTCCGGTTGTTCGCTATGGCGGGCTTCTGACGCATGCCTCGACGGCGGTGCCCCCTCATGGCCTGGGCCCGTTGCACCCTGCTTTCCCCTGTCGCGCTGCCGGCGTGCGGGGGGCATGCCCAGGCCTGCCCCTTCCGCCCCTTTTCCTTCTGTACGCGAACAGGACTCCTCTCCGTGTCAATCGACACCCATACCACGGGCCATCCACGCCCCACCGGGACCGGCCGTGCTGCCACGATCACTCTGGTCGTGGTGCTGATCGCCGAGCTGATGAACGCGCTCGACGGCTCGATCGTCCACACCGCACTTCCGTCGATCCAGGCGGACACCGACGCGACGAGCGCCGCGGTGCAGTGGATCCCCGCCGCCTACACCCTCACCTTCGCGCTCGCCCTGATCACCGGCGGGCGCCTGGGTGACCTGTTCGGGCGCAAGCGGGTCTTCATCGCCGGTACCGCCGTCTTCACGCTGGCGTCGCTGCTGTGCGGGATCGCGACGAGCCCTGAGCTCTTGGTCGCCGCCCGGGCCGTCCAGGGCGCGGGCGCGGCGGCGATGGTGCCGCAGGTCATGGCCGTCATCGCGGTCACCTTCCAGGGAGAGTCCCAGGCCAAAGCGTTCGGCATGTACGGCATGATCATGTCGTTGGGCGGGGTACTGGGACCCGTCCTGGGTGCGGTCCTGACCGCCGCCGACATCGCCGGTCTCGGCTGGCGGGCAGTCTTCCTGATCAACCTGCCCATCGGCCTGGCCACCGTGCTCTTCGCCCTCCGGTTCATCCCGGAGTCCCGTGATCAGCAGGCCCGGTGCCTGGACCCGCTGGGCATGCTGCTCTGCGCCGCGGGCATGCTGCTGATCGCCTACCCGCTCACCGTGGGCGGCGAGGAGCACTGGCCCGCCTGGAGCTTCGGCATGCTCGCCGCAGGTGTGATCGTGCTGGCCGTGTTCGTTGCCCAGCAGCGGGCGAAGACCGCCAAAGACGGCTCCGCCTTGGTGGCGCTGTCCCTGTTCACGAGCAAGGTGTTCGCCGGCGGCCTCGCCGCGCAGCTGGTCTTCGGGCTGGTCTCCGGCGTGTTCCTGCTGACGTGGGTGCTGTTCATGCAGTTCGGCCTCGGCCTCACACCCGGGCAGTTCGCACCCGCCTCGGTCGCCATCTCCATCGGTGGCATGGCCGGCGCCATGCTCGCCTCCAAGTGGGCGGGCCGCCACCTGCGGCGCGTCCCGCAAGCCGGCGCGGTCCTCATCGCCGTCACCCTGGTCGGATACCAGCTGATGGTCTCCGCCGAGCAGACCGAGACTCCGTTCGCGGCCGCCGTCGCCCCGATGATCCTCCTCGGCGTCGGGTTCGGCATGGTCGGCGCGGGCCTTGCCGGTCTCACCCTCAGCCAGGTCGGCCACGAGGACGCAGGATCCGCGGCCGGACTGTTCAACACCGCCATGCAGCTCGGTACCGCGCTCGGTATCGCGATGGCCTCGGTGGTGTTCTTCAGCCACGCCCCTGCGGGCAGCCACGGCACCACCGTCACCCACGCCTTCGCGGGCAGCGTCTGGTACGTCATCGCCGCCCTCACGGCGATGTGGGCACTGATGTTCCGGCTCCCCAAGCCGGTCAAGGCCGCGGTCTGACCCACCGCCGGGATCCCGCCCTCACCGGGCGGGCCCCGGCTCCCGTCCCGTTTCCCCCTGGCGGACGTGCTCCGCCGCAGTCGATGTGAGGTGATGACGTATCGCCCAGGCCCGGTAGCCGTCCCCATTCCGGCACGGACAGCACCCTCGCGGTGCCGCACCGTTGTACCGGAAATGACGGCCCCCTCCTCGGCCTGGGCCCCTTCCTCTTCTTGTGCGCAGTCGGCGTACGCGGCGGCCCTGGCCTGCCCGCATCCCCGCACGCACCGGAACAGGAACCCTTCCCGTGTCTTACGGCACCCGCCAGACCACCAGCAGCCCGCCGCAGGGCGCAGTCCGCGCCGCAGGCCGAACCCGGGCCGTCACCCTCGCCGTCGTCCTGACCGCCGAGCTGATGAACGCGCTCGACGGCTCCGTCGTCTACACCGCCCTGCCCACCATCGCCGCCGACACCGGCGCCGGCACCGCGGCCCTCCAGTGGATCCACGCCGCCTACGCCCTGACCTTCGCCCTCGGCCTGATCACCGGCGGCCGGCTCGGCGACCTCTACGGCCGCAAGCGGATCTTCCTCGTCGGCACAGCCGTGTTCACCCTGGCCTCCCTGCTCTGTGGGGTCGCGACCGGCCCCGAGCTGTTGATCGCCGCCCGCGTGCTCCAGGGCGCGGCGGCCGCGGCGATGGTGCCCCAGGTCCTGGCCACCCTCCACGTCACCTTCGACGAAGGCTCCCGGGCAAAGGCATTCGGCCTGTACGGAACCGTCATGTCGCTGGGCAGCGTCGCCGGACCTGTCCTGGGTGGCGTGCTCACCCAAGCCGACCTCTTCGGCCTGAGCTGGCGCCCCATCTTCCTGATCAACCTGCCCATCGGGATTGCCGCCGTCCTCCTCGGCCGGCGCCACATCCCCGAGTCCCGCGACCACATCACCCGGCGCCTGGACCCACTCGGCATGCTCCTGTCCGCGCTCGGCCTGGTGCTGATCACACTTCCGCTGACGATGGGCGGCGAACACGGCTGGCCCGCCTGGCCGTTCGCCGTGATGAGCGCTGGTCTCCTCGTCCTGGCGGTGTTCGTGGCTCAGCGGAAGAGCAAGATGCGCAAAGATGGCTCGCCCCTGGTTGTCCTCTCTCTCTTCGCCGGCCGTGCCTTCAGCGCCGGGCTCGTCACCCAGCTGGCCTTCGGCCTCCTGTCGGGCGCTTTCTTCCTGTCCTGGGCCCTGTTCATGCAGGACGGCCTCGGTCTCACGCCGGGCCAGGCTGCGATCGGGTTCGTCGCCGCCTCCCTCGGAGAGATGGGCGGAGCCTGGCTCGCCATGAGCCTCGTCGCCCGCTACGGCCGTGCCGTCCCGCAGGCCGGAGCACTGCTCGCCGCCAGCGCTCTGGCTGGCTACCACTACCTCATCACCGCGGAAGGCACTGGCATGGGGACCGTTCTGGCCGCCCTCCCCATGCTCGCCGTCGGCCTTGGCCTCGGCATGATCGGTGCTCCACTCGCCGATCTCACCATCGGCAAGGTCGCCCACAAGGACGCCGGGTCGGCGTCCGGGCTTTTCAACACCGGCACCCAACTCGGCATCGCCCTCGGCACCGCTCTGACCACCGTGATCCTCTTTACGCACACCACCGTGGGCACCCGAGGCCGGGCCATGCACACCGCCTTCGCCGACAGCCTGTGGTACGTCGTCGGCACTCTCCTCGTGATGTGGGCGCTGATGCTCCTGCTCCCCCACGGACCCGCTGCAGCTGACGGGCGAGGGACGACGGTGCCGGGCACCGTCGTCCCTCTTGCGGGAGGCCATCCGACCCGGGCACGGCTGTGAACGGCCCTGCTTCACGGCCGGGAACCCACGCCTTAAGAGACATACGAACCGCGAAGAATCGCTCCATGACCCTCTGCTGCTGTCCGTGAAGGGGCAGCGCCTGGACGGGAAGTAAGGGCTCGATCCACACCCCGGCCCTGCACGAGAACACTGTGGCCGCCTCCGCGCTCTACAACGAGCCTGTGATGGAGATTGCCGGGGCGCCGCACGAGCTGATCCGCTGGACCTCCCGGTGCAGCGGGCGGGTCGCTGCCTGTCTGACCGAGTTGGAGCACGAGTACCAACCATCCGGAAATACCGGCAGGGGAATCTGTATGACTTCGTCAAACCCGGCGGGCGGCAGACTTCAGGCCCGCGTCGCCAGGAACACTGACGGCCTGGCCCGGTATGCCTGGGACGAGTGGCGACTCTGCCGTCGTTCGGCAAGGGCTGGTGGACATCCGCCGTACGACCAGTCCGCAAAGGTGCGCCGCGCTGCTCCATCGCCCGCTGAGGCGCCTCGCAGAGCATCTGGTAAGGCAGCCTCCGTACCCGGCCTTGGAGGTGATCACGGTGACGTGACGGGGCGTTGCCTTCTTTGGGGCGGCGGCACCTCAGGTGGTGCGACGCTTGCCCTGGTTGTCGCAGGGAAGGTCTGCTTGTGTGTGATGGGCGAGGAAGTCGCGGGTGGCCTGGCCTTCCACGTTGGTGATAGCGGTGGGCTCGATGTCGATGATGCCGCCGAAGGGCCGGTCGACGTCCCGGATGATGCACAACGTGGCGGTCAGGAGCGCGGTGATGACGGTGAGCGTGATGATCTGCCCACGGTTGTTGCGGCGGGGAATGCACGTGCCCAGGGCCATCACGGTGATGACCAGGGTGGCGAGCAGGAACCACAGGATCGCGCCGGGGATACTCGCGGTGGCCTGGGTCAGGCGCTCCTCACGCTCCTCGGAGCGCTTGGTGTCGGCGGACACCAGCATGCCGAAGACCGGTTTGCCCTCGACCTCGCGGAAAACGCGGCGCAGGTCGGTGGACCAGACACTGGGCGCTGGTGAGCCCTTCCCATCGCCCATCGCGGGCCATTCGCGCTCGCGTACGGCGCGGGCGTAGCAGACGGCATCTGCCTGGATCTTGGCCCGCTGTGCTTCGGGTGCGTACTCGGCGCTCTCCACGAGCTGGTCGACGGCCCGGGCCTCGCCGCGCGCGGCGACCTCGGCCTTGCCGTAGGAGCCGTTGGCGGTAACCAGGACGAAGGCCAATAGCAGCACAGTCAGCGTCAGCAGCGGGCCGACCAGGTCCTTGACACACATCCCGGCGTCGTCGTCCTCACGCACGAGCCGGGGCCGCAGGAAACGGTTGGCGGCCAGCCCCGCCAGCAGAGCCAGGACAGCGACGACGATGATCAGGATCACGAACGGCCACCTCCGAGTGGGGGTCAGTTGCGCCCCTGAGGCACAGGCGCCTGGATCATGTCCCACGCGGTATGCCACCCGTACCAACAAAGCGTCTCTTCACCTTCGAACGAGCGAACTGTTCTGACCCGGCAAGCCCCACACCGCAGCCCGGCGCCGCTCACACCGTCCCCGGGCGAACTTCTCTGGCTGGCAGTGCCCTTCTGTCGCCCACCACGGTGTTAGAGCCTGATTTAGAAGCCCCTGCATGTATGCCGTGGCGGTTCGGTTTGCCGTGGGTATGGCTGCGGACGATGCTTGAGGTATGGGTCAACATGCCGATGTCGCGCCGCCATCTCCGGGCAGCGAAATCGGCGTGGACTATTAGGTGCTTGTGGACCGCAACGAAATTCTCATCCCGAATGCGTTTGTTGGTTCTGCGCTGGTCAGCCGAACCTATGAGTCCTGCGTTTGAGTGATGGGCCGCCGGTCGCGGAGCGACGGGCCGCGCGCCTCCGTAGCGTCCTCGGATACAACGACGAACAATTCCCGGCACCTGGTGCGCAAGCCCGTGGCCAAAGCAGTTGCACTGACCGTCGGAAGCGTGGTGTTGCCGGTGACACTAGCCTCTCCGGCAAACGCCGCGGACACCCGCGTAAGTGGCGTCACGTTCACGACCGCGGGAGAGCATTACTGCGAGCTGCCGAGGGGCGACCTCACGGACTCCGTCACCCTCATAGGTGCCGGGGTGCCGGGGTGGCGGTGGCTTCGGCACTGGGGGTGGCGGCGCAGGCGGCAGCAGCCCCGCCCGGGGCGGCTCGGGCGACGGTGGTAAGGGCGGGCTCAACTACGCCAGCTTCGGAGGCAACACCGCCGGCGCCGGTGGCCGAGCCGGCGGTGGCAGTGTGACCGGGCCTGGTGGCCACCGAGGCCACCACGGCGAAGACGGCCACGCGGGGTGCGCTGTCATCCGCTTCCACTAGAGCGTCGGCTGCGACGGCCGCCCGACCCCGCTGGGCGCCGCGTTCGTGGAGTACGGGCGGATCGCCGAGACGGCCCTGGAGTCCTAGCTCAGACACCAGCCGCAATGTAGCCGGGCGATCACGTGCTCGCCGCTGCGGTGGTCTACTCGTCATGCTCGCGGAGCATCCGCATGGCGGTGGCGGGCGAAGGGGTGCTGGCCGTCCTTCGCGCCGGTGGTGAACGCCAACCACGGTTCGATTGACCCCCGCGGCCGGAAACGCCCGCACCGATTAGCGCCGTGTCAAATCAGGGTAAGGACCTCAGCCCTGCAGAGGGGGCGGCATTCAAACGCGCGAGCGAGAAGCACACTATGGGCAACTGGCAAGCATACGTGGGCACGAGCCTTGTGGGCACCGGCCACGTGAGCCAGGGTGCGATCTTCAGTCTCGACGGCCAGGAGTGGGCGTCCAGCCCAGACCTCCACATCACGCAGGACGAGGCCAACCGCATCATCGCGGCACTTAACGGCGAGACGAAAGCCAAGGATCAGCTCTTCTCGAAAGGCCTGTTCCTTGCCGGCCAGAGGTACGTGATGGCGAGGTGTGAGGACCGCACAATCTACGGCCGGACTGGGCGCGGGGGAGCCGCCATCGCGAAGTCGAAACAAGCAGTCATCATTGGCATCCACAACGAGGAGATGATGGCAGGAAATGCCTCATCTACCGTCGAGAGTCTCGCTGACTACCTCATTGACCAGGGCCACTGACCAGAGAGCCACCGCGAACCGGCGCCCCGGGTCGGTCGAAGTCGCGAAAGCCTATTTCGACCAACCCTTCGCAGCGCCGGAGGCTTGACCCGACGGGATAGCCGGTACTGTCGATGCCCAGTCGCAGACCCTTCGTTCCCAGTCCTGTCGGGCCGTAGGGGATGTGGCACACCGGCGGGTTACTTGTTCCCCGGTGTCTGCGCTAGGACTTCGGAGCCGTGTCTGGGTTCGATGACCGGGCAACTGCGACAGCTGCCGCGCACGACCCGCAGGACGAGGACGAGGACGAGGACGAGGGCTGGGACGACGAGTAGGACCGCTGTTCAGGCCGCTTTCTGGGCTTCTCCCGGCCGTGGGCGGGCTGCGGTGGGATAGACGGGCTGGTGGGCGAGGCGCCGGGCCATCAGTTTGATCGCCGCGAGGTTGATCATCGCTTCGGAGCTTTCGGCAGGCGCTCGTGGTCCCTGACCAGGCGTCGGGTGTGCATCACCCACCCCCAAGACCGTTCCACAATCCATCTGCGCGGCTGGACGATGCAACCTTTGGCCTCTTTGGGCTTGCTCACGGTCTTGATAGTGAGTTTCAGCTCGGACCTGGCCCACTCGGTGAACGGGCCCCGGTAGGCGGAGTCCGCCCAGACGATGGCGAGTTCGGGGTGCGGGCGGCGGGCGGCGGGCGCGGATGAGGAGTTCTGTGCTTGCCGACGGTGTCGGATGCCTCGACCGACTGGGAGTCGAGGACCGTGGCCACCGCGTTGGGGGAGGTGCCCATCTGGCACCTGACCTCGCGCCGCGACCGGTCGCGGATCCGGTGCCAGGCCCCGGACTTGATCCATCGGCGAAAGAACCCGTAGACCGTCTGATGCGGGGGAAAGTCCGCAGGCAGAGCCCGCAAGCGGCAGCCCTCGGACACCACATACCGCAGGGCATCGATGATCTCCCGGCGCGGATGCTTCTCCGGCCCGCCGCCGGCCGGCCTCGTGCAGGCCGGTGGCGGAAACAAAGGCTCGATGACCGACAATTCCGCATCGGTGGTGTCCGAGGGGTAGCGTCGGCGCCGCATCCGCGCGTCCCCTTTCAGGCGATCAGGTCGAGGGTGGCCTCGACCGCCTTGATCTGGGTGATGCCGTACTGCACCCGCTTGTCGTCGGGGGCGTGTGCAGCGTGCGGGGCGATGGTGGCGTTAGCCAGGCGGTGGGCCTCAGTCAGTAGTTCACGGATGCGGCTCACCTCGAACCGTTCCAGCTCATCGGGGTCGACGGTGAACATGTACAAGCCGTCTTGGCGGCTGTAGATCAGGGGCAGCCAGCCGTTCTTGGTGATGGTGTCCCGCAGCATCGCCAGCCCGTCGCGGGCCTGAGCGCGGGTGAGTTCGCAGGTCGCCATCAGCTGACCGAAGTCCAGTCCGGCCGGGCGGGCCTCCATCAGGATGCGGCGGATGCACTCGCTATGTCGCTGGGCGGCATCACCCTTGCGACGTGAACGCGCCATGGCCAGTCACTCGCCCCGCAGCAGGCGGGCCAGCTCCTCATCCATATCGGTCTCGCCGGTCGAGACCTCGTGCTCCACCCAGTCACACGCGGCCCGCACACGCGACAGGTTGTGCCCGATTACTTCCCGCGCGTCCTCGGACAGTTCCCGGTCCCGCACCAGCGGCACCAGGCGGCTGGTGGAAGCCACGAACTTGTGGCAGGCGCCCACCAGATCCAGGAACTCCAGCGTGCGGTCAATCGCCCGCACCACCGGAGCCACCGGATTCTCTCCCTGGCCCGGGAACCGGGCCCTCGGCAGCCTCCTCAAGCTGCCTCCACCGGTCGTTCTGCGCCTTGTTGAACAGGTGCCGGACCGTGTCATCTCCAGCGGCCCGGAAGGCCACCGCGGGACGGCGCAGGAAGTCGGCCGCCACCCTCGCGGGCACCTGCTCATCGACGGCCGGGTCGTGGATGGCCTCGACCTTCTCCTGGACGAACTGCGGGGTGTCCACCTGCCAGCCCACCTGCCGCTTCGCCGCATCACCCGTCCACTGGCGCTTCCAGGTGCGCGGGTGCTTGGGCGGGGTGACGATCCGCTCGAAGCGGTCCTCCAGCTTCTCCAGGATGCGGTGGATCTCGAATGAGACACCCTCCGCCCGGTGTTCGGGCGGCCACTTGCTGGCCGTCTGCCGGGCGGTCCGCACCTGGCTGTAGGAGACGTTGATGTCCTCGGAGAACATCTCCAGCGTCGCACGCACACCCCTAAGGGTTCCTCCTCCGTGGCGGGCTGTGAGCCGCCGTGCGGACGGAGCGGCTCTATCTCCAAGGCATCGTCCCTGATTTTGACCTGGATCTTCGTCTCATCCAGAACGAGCTGCCGGTCCTCGGCGACAAGCTCCTCGTACCGCGCGCGTGACGCTCCCGACCTTCGAGCCTGCGGACATCGCGCCCACCTCCACAACGGGCCCGAGCACGGCCCCCAGTGGCCATGGGGAGGAACCCAGGCCCGCCCGCCACCGGCAGCATCCGACTGCCGTCTCCCAGGCGAAGGCGCACCACCACAGCACGTGAGGCACCCGCAAGCAGAGGATGCTGCAGGCGAGTTGGAGTAGTCCGAGGTGTAGGTCGGCTCGTATCTCATAGCGGGTCCGCAGGCGTTTGAACTGGTGAAGCCAGGCGAAGGCGCGCTCGACGACCCACCTGATCTTGCCCAGGTCGGATCCGTGGGCGGTTCCTTGCGGGCGATCGTAGGGGTGGTCCCGCGGGACGGGAGGTCCTAGCCGCGATCGGGGAACAGCCGCCGTGGGCGGTGACGGGGCCTGCCGCCAGGCTGCGGATGCGGGGTATCGCGCCCAGCAAGGGTACGAGCTGGGTGACGTCAGGTCGACTGGCGAAGCCCGGTGTGAGCCCCCTGTCAGAACCCGGACATGCGAGCCGTCGATCGCGGCGTGCCGCAGCGGCCGCTCAGAGATGGCCGTCCAGGACCTTCCGTACCTCGGTGACGGTCACAGGCCCTGTGCCGTGCGCCACCACCTCGCCCTCCTTCAGCAGGACGTAGGACGGGGCTCCGGTGATCCCGTATCGCTCGGTTGCGGCCGGACAGCGTGTGATGTCGGCGCGGACGGCTGTCAGGCGGCCCGTGTAGTGGTCGGCGATGTCACTGACGACTTGGTCCATCACCTGGCAGGGCTCGATTGCCTTGGGCCATGTCCCGGTGAAGTATGCGAGGACCGGAACTCCGCTCATCTTGAGGATGAAATCGAACTCCGCGTCCTCACGGGGGCGGTGAACCCGCTTCGACATGGAAGCTCCTGACCTCTCGTTCCGTCATTTCCCTCCCCATCATCTCCCGCGCGGTGTGCCAGGCCGGCCCGGTCGGTCGCTCCGTTGACCTGTCGGAGGACGGGCCCGGGCCCGGCCGCCCCGTCGGTCACCCAGAGGCCGTGAAAGCCTGATACCGCTCTTCCCCGGGCCGCATGCGCCGGCTGACGGCACCGCGCACCCGAGAGCCAGGCACGATTGTTGGACCGCTCGCGGACGCGGTCGTGGACGGTCGGCATACGCGTCAGCTGCCTCGAAGGCCGACCGCCGGCGTCAGCTGATCCGAAGGCCGACCGCCAGCGTCAGTTCAAGGACCCGGTGTGGCGAGGTGAGATCCGGAAACAGCTCCCGCAACTGCGACATCCGGTACCGGACTGTCTGGGGATGGACGAACAACGCCGCCGCCACTTCGTCCCGTCTGCCCTGGTGCAGCAGCCACGTCCGCAAGGTCTCCTCCAGCCGCCGTGCGGTGGCGGCAGGCAGGGTCTGCAAGGGTGCGAGGGCTCGGGCACGCAGGTCTGTGAACGCCTCCACGTCGGCGCTCAGCACCAGCTCGGGCAGGTGGTCCTCGGTGTCGCGGATATCAGCGGAGAGGGAGCGCGCGCGTACGGCTCGTGCGTAGGAGGCGGACGCGCGAGCCCATGGCCGGGCCGGGCCGACCACCGCGGTGCGGTCGGTCAGCTGCCGCAACAGATGTGATCGGTCGGCGTCGGCGACGAGCAGGACACCGGTGGCGTCCGGCAGATCGTCCAGGACGAGGGTGCCCGGGTCGAGTGCGCGGTAGGCAGGCCGGGCCTGGGCGGCGGGCAGCAGGACCGCGGTCAGCGAAACCGGAGGCTGCCAGCCAGCCCGTTGAGCGGAGGCCATCAGCACATCCGGGCTCGCGCCGGCGAGGAGGTCGCGGGCCAGCTGTTCCAGGTGGCGCTCGTGGGCCCTGCCCCGGGCGGCCAGTTCGTCGGCATGGCCCGCCGCGCTCGCGGCGGAGAGCTCGTCGATGTAGGCGAAGGTCAGCTCGGCGAACTTGGCGACCTCGGCGGCGGGCAGACCTGCGGGCACGGCACCTGCTGCCAGGCATCGCCAGGCCACGCGGGCGCCGACGCGGTAGGCGCTGAGCAGGGCGTCCATCGAACGGCCGTCGCGTACCTCGCCGCGGCCCAGCTCGTAAGCTGCGTCGCCGGCGTCGCCGCCCGTGGTGTTCCCGCTCGCGAGGTCCAGGTAGTGGCCCAGGGCGGTGCGGACGGATCGGCGGATGGTGGCGCCCATGCGGCCCGAAAGGGCGTTGGCGTAGGAGGGGACCTCGTCGATGATCGCTTGGACGACTTCGTCGGCGGTGGTCTTCAGTGCGGCCCGAAGTGCGGTGACCGTCGTCTCATCCAGGGCCAGTTCGCTGGCCCTCCGGATTGCATGGCTCACGTTTTTGTTCCCTGCGAACAATTCAGTCGACCAGATTTACGTCCTGCGGTCAGGACTTTACGCCTTGAGGCGCAGCAAGCTGGAGTCATGATGAGTGCAGCCCTCCGCAGCAGGGCGTGGAAACTGCTGGAGACGGTCACGACACCACTGCTGCCGTCGGACTACCTCGACCTGGTCAGCCCGCTGCGTGCGGGCGCTGACCTGCGTGGACGCATCGAGGCCGTGCACCCCGAGACGGGTGACGCCGCGACGATCGTGATCAGGCCGGGGCGGGACTGGCGTGGCCACACAGCCGGTCAGTACGTGCGGATCGGAGTCGACGTCGACGGGGTGCGCCTGTGGCGTGCCTACTCCCTCACCTCGCCGACAAACCGCCCCGATGGCCGCGTCACGATCACCGTGAAGGCGATCCCGGACGGCAAGGTCAGCAACCACCTGGTGCGCAGGGCGAAACCGGGCACGCTGATCCACCTCGACCAGCCGGCCGGTGACTTCGTGCTGCCAAAGACCAAGCCCGCCAAGGTGCTCTACCTGACGGCCGGCAGCGGCATCACGCCCGTGATGGGCATGTTGCGCGACACCGAGTTCGACGACGTCGCCATGATCCACTGCGCCCCGCGCCCGCAGGACGTGATCTTCCGCAGCGAACTGCACGACCTGGTCGCGGACAAGAAGCTGCGGCTCACCGAGGTGCACACCGACACAGACGGCACGCTCGACATCGCCCGTCTCGACGCACTCGTGCCCGACTGGGCCGAGCGCGAGACCTGGGCGTGTGGGCCCGCGGGCCTGCTGGACGCCGCCGAAAAGCACTGGGCCGACCACGGCGTCCCGGACCGCCTGCACACCGAACGCTTCCGCCCCAGCATCCTCCTCTCCGGTGACGGCGGCGAGGTCACGTTCAGCGCCACCGGCAAGAGGGTCGACGCGGACGGCGCCACGCCGTTGCTGGACATCGGCGAGGAGGCCGGCGTGCTCATGCCCTCCGGGTGCCGCATGGGTATCTGCTTCGGCTGCGTCACGCCGCTCAAGGCGGGCGCCGTCCGCGACCTGCGCACCGGCGAGATCACCGAGGCCGAGCCGGGCGTCCTTATCCAGACCTGCGTGTCCGCCGCGGCGGGCCCCTGCGACATCGAACGGTAGGAGCACCTTGACCGCCATCGACCCCACCGCCCACCTGACCGTGGAGCAGATCGAGGAGCTCGGCCGTGAGCTGGACGCGATCCGCGACGAGGTGATCGCCAGTCGCGGAGAGAAGGACGCCGCCTACATCCGCAAGGTCATCTCGGCACAGCGCAAGCTGGAGCTGGCCAGCAGGGGCGTGCTGCTGTTCTCGCTCTTCCCGCCGGCGTGGCTGATCGGCACCGCCGGCCTGTCCGTGGCGAAGATCATGGACAACATGGAGATCGGCCACAACATCCTGCACGGCCAGTGGGACTGGATGCGAGACCCGAAGATCCACTCCACCACCTGGGAATGGGATCACGTCTCCCCGGCCGACCAGTGGAAGCACTCGCACAACGAGCTGCACCACACGTACACCAACGTGATCGGCAAGGACAACGACCTCGGCTACGGCATCATGCGCGTCGACGAGGACCAGAAGTGGCACCCCTTCCACCTCGGCCAGCCGCTGTGGAACTTCATCAACGCCTGCTTCTTCGAGTACGGCATCGCAGCGTACGACCTGGAGCTCGGCAACAACCTGCCCAAGCACCGCCGCAAGAACCCCAAGTTCCGCGCGCGGGCCAAGGCCGTGGGCCGCAAGATCCGCAAGCAGGTGCTCAAGGACTACGTGATCCACCCGCTGCTCTCGGGCCCGTCATTCCTCACCACGCTCGGCGCCACGTTCACCGCGAACGTGGTCCGCAACATCTGGACCCACTCGGTGATCATGTGCGGGCACTTCCCCGAGGGCGTACGGGTCTTCGAGCGCCGGTCGATCGAGGGCGAGACACGCGGACAGTGGTACCTGCGCCAGATGATGGGCTCGGCGAACATCAGCGGCAGCAAGGCCATGCACTTCATGACCGGCAACCTGTCGCACCAGATCGAGCACCACCTGTTCCCGGACCTGCCGAGCAACCGGTACGCCGAGGTCGCGGTGAAGGTCCGCGCACTGTTCGAAAAGTATGAGCTGGAGTACGTCACCGGCCCACTGCCCAAGCAGGTGTACTCCGCCTGGCACAAGGTCTTCCGGCTCTCGCTGCCGAACAAGAAGCCCACGGCCAAAACGCCGGTCCGCGAGCGGGAGCTCATTGCGGCTTGAGAGCCCGCACGCAACTCGACATCACCGGCATCAAACGGCTCCAGACCATGCCACCGCCGCGACAGCAGACGCCACCCTCGAAGGCATCGCGCTGGTCCGGCTTCCGCTTGCCGGACAGCTGAAGTACCCACGCTCCCCGATGTCCACGTTCCTGGCCCGCCACCTTCGCCACCCCGAACGCATCATCGCCTCCTACCTCCAGTACATCCGCGGTCTGCCACACCCCGTCCAGCCGTTGAACGAACGCCGCCTCGACTACGCCGCTCTCGGCCACACCATCGACTACCGGCTGCGCCTGAGCCTCGGCTCCGCCCCGGGGCCCGCCGCGATCGCCGGCGTCGAACTGATCGGCAGCGACCTTCCCATTGACGGAGCACCTGCCCGTGCGGTGCGCGCCGATCTCCACATGATCGGAACCAGCGCTCTGGGCCGCCTCCATGCACACCTGACAGATGCTTCCCGACAACTCGACGACGACGCTTTGACCAGGCTGTGCTTCGTCACCGGCTTCTTCGAAGCCGTTTACCGAAACGGCTCTTCTCCCGCAAGCGCAACCTCCTCGCCCAGGTAGACGAGCACACCACCGTCACAGGCGTGACCAGTGCCGTGCCGAGCTACGTCCTCGACGACATCGAAGAGCAGATGAAGGTCGCAGAAGAGCCTCCAGCGCGGTGAACTGGAGCTGACCTACACCGTCGCCGGACCCGAGGCGCTGGCATCGATCGTGGAGCACCCGGAGGCCATAGCCCACGTCGACGGCCACCGGCGAACCGGCGTAAACGTGGCTTCCTTCACCCTGGTCGCTGTGCGTGGTGAAGGCGTACGCGGCCGGGCGATGCAAGCGCCCTATCCGAGGATACGGGCTCTCCTGCGTGCCGTCGGTGACGCCTCGTACGAGGCGGACGAGTCAGGAGACGTGCGGTTTTGCATGACAGGCATGGGGACTATACTTTCCCGTCAAAGACGAGGGCTGCATATGCCGCAACCCCCGTGGATTCGGCCATCTCTGTGCACACCGGGGAAGGCGAGACGCCGAGGAAGTATCTCGTCGTTGCGTCGTTCTACCTGACCCGGCCCTGTGGGACGTGCCTCGACATGCCCTGGGTGGCGGAGGACGCCAAGAGCCCTTCTGCTGCTGGTAACGAGAACCCGCAGTTCAGAGCCTGTAGAAGCCGGAAAGTTCAAAGATGGCGAATTCGTGTCAAAATTGGTCGGCCTCATCGGCGAATATCGGTTAAACGAAATTTCAAGGGGATGTTTTCTCCTGCATTTAGCATACTGCCCCATCAGGTGATTGTTGGCCGAAATCGGGCATCTTGTTCCATTACAAATACCTGGACATGCGTGTCTTATGGAGGTAGCGCGTAATTCTCGGACGGTCGCACGGCATGCGGCGCGGGAAATTGTTCGAGGGAAATTACTCCTTTTTTGGGTGTCGTGCCAGCCTGATTTCGCGCCTCGGATCGACCCGTGCTTCACCCGAGCCAGAGGAACACACCGTGAACAGGAAACAGACCACCGCTCTCTTCGCCCTCCCGAGTCTCTTCGCCGGCGCGGCACTTTTCATCGGCACCCCTGCCGGGGCCTCTGCCCTGGCGTGTACCGCAGGCACTGCGGGCGTTGCGGGTGCCAACGGCACCGCCGCCCACCCCGCGGGTTTCCCTGGCACCGCGGGCGGTGCTGCGACCGGAACGGGCAACTGCGCGGGTGGTGCTGGCGGCCCCGGCGGCAACGGCTTCTCCACCGGGGTCGGCGGCGCGGGCGGCAATGGCGGGACCGGCGTGGGCAGCGGATCCGGCGGAGCAGGTGCCACTGGGGGCACTGGCGGCTCCAGCGGTGCTGCGGGCGGTAAGGGTGGCGCCGGCGCCACCGGCGGTCTCAACGGCGCGGGTGGCGCGGGTGGTGCGGGTGGTGCGGGCACCAACGTCAGTGCGGGCGGCATCGGAGGTGCCGGCGGGAACTCCGGTGCCAGCGCCGGAGCCGGCGGCCAAGGCGGCCTGGGCGGCGTCGGTGGTTCGACCGGTGGCGCGGGCAGCAACGCCGGCAACGGCGGCATCGGCCACGGCGGCGGCAAGGGCGGTAACGGCGGCGCGGGCGGCACCAACAACTTCGGCAACGGAGGGAAGGGCGGCAATGCCGGAATGGGCGGCAACGGCAGCTCCGGCGGGGCTTACCCCGGTGGCGCCGCGGGCATCGGCGGGGCCGGTGGCGTGAGTTCTGGAGGGATTGCCAACTCGGGCGGCAACGGCGGCATCGGCGGCAACGGCGGTGTGAAGTCGGGTGCCAGCGTTGATGGCACCTGCGGGATCGGCGGCGCTGGCGGCAACGCCACGGGGGGCACGCTCTTCCGCGGCGGGACCGGTGGAGCCGGTGGAACGTTCGGCGCGGGCAGCCCCTGCGCGAGCGGCGCCAACGGAACACCGTGACCTTGCCCCACCAGGTGCTCGCCTCATCACGCCGCCAGGCCACATGGCTCGGTCTCGGGACGTGACGGTTGGACCCTGTCCCCGCCACTGAGAGTCGATGGGCTGACTCTCAGTGGCGGCGTACACCCAGGACTGGCACCCACACGGCCAAAAAGACCGTCTTCGTTGCGGTCAGCGGGAAGTGATCGTCTGTAGCGGGAACCTCAACACGCTCGTGCCAGCCCTACGCGACGCCCGCCAGCACTGAGCTCCCGCTGTGTGCAATACGCGATCGCCGCGCACCGCAACGCAACTGGTCCCGGCCAGCCCCACCGAGTTCCTGGGGAAGCCGGGTTCTGCGTCAACCAGTACGCCCATGCTCAGCCACCGCCCCCGCGAAGTGACACACAGCCGTGAGCCCAGATGTGCTCGTGCGGGCCAAGGGAGCTGCGGCCTGCGTACTCCGCCGGGTCCTCGTCGCCGTCCCGCACCGCCTTCTGCACGGCCTGTTCGACCTCATGGCGCGGCTGGCCGGTGGCTTTGGTGTGCGCGGTGACGGCGGCCTGGATGCGGCCTCTCGGTTTGGGGTCGGTGGTGGTGAGAGTCGGTGTTGGTGGTCTGGTGGTTGTTGTTTTGGTGCTGGTCAGCAGGTTGTGAAGGCAGGGCTGACACTGTCATGAGGTGAGAGATTGATGGCTGGGATCGCTGTCGTGGGGCTTTATCTCATGGCGGCTGATGTTGTCTCATGTTCGTGAGTTCTGATCCCCTGGGGTGGGCTGGGCCGGTGTGATCGTGGGGTGGATCAGGACGTAAGGGCCGGCCGTGGGGCTGTACTGCCCCGGGGGTTGGTGGTGCGTCGTCTGCTGGAGCGGCAGCAGGCGGGGGAGCTGTCGACGCGGCATGTGCGTGCGGTCGCTGAGACGGTGGGTGTTTCTGCGGCGCCTACCCCGTACCGCCCTGGGCCAGCGTCTTCCTGCGGGCCGCGGCCTGCTTCACCCGGCTCGTCTCCGGCGAGGACCAGGAGCTGCTTGCCGCGCCAGGTGACCGTGGGCACCTGCTGCGCGTGGCGGAGGCGGCCAGGCTGCGCCCACCCCAGCCGCCCGCGACCCGCCGCAAAGGCCCGGTCGGCCGTGTGGAGTGGGACTGGCGAGAGCGGCAGGAAGCCGGGCAGTACGAAGCGGTGCCGGCCAGTCGCGTCAAGCCCTCACGACGCTGAACACCCTGACGCGTTTTGCTCGAAGAAGCAGGCTCATCCGATGGAGAAGTCGGCGAATTCGACGTCGCTGAAGGTGATGTGCAGACCGTGGGCCCGGCGGCCCCCGTCACGGAAGTAGGCGTGCCCCAGCGCGCGGGCGAGGATCGCCGTCTGCTGCTGCTCGCCTGCGCCGGCGTCCCGGGCGGCGAACAGCTCCCCGGCTACCTCTCCCGGCAGGCCCTGGGCGATCCACCGCACCCGCGGGTCGTCCGAGGTCCCTGCCGATGCGGCGAACCCGAATCGCGCCCGGGTATGGAAGACGAAGCCCTCCGCCTCGGCCTGGGCACGCAGGCGTACCCGTACCCGGGGCTGCCACCGAGCCAGGACTGCTTCCTCGATCACCCGGACCTGCGTCGGTCCTGGAAGACGACGCGCTCCTGAATTATTCGTCACCCACCGCTGTACGGTGCGCTGCGAAACCCCCAGCACGGTGGCCACCCCCCCCGGGTGGAACCACGGTGCGCTGCCAGCAAAAACCGCAGACGGGCCTCGGTGCTTGAAGGAACGGGGCGGGTACGCAACGCGCGCTCCAATCCCTGCTCGATCTGTCCCACGTCCGCCTTTCCCAGCGGTCAGCCGACAGAGCCGGCACCTGCAGTTCGCCGCCTCAGTTCTCCCACGTCGTCCGCCCCCGCCTGCCAGTTTCCGCATTCTTGGGACAGCGCTGGCTGAGGCAAGCTACGAGCCCGTCCCGTACGCGGAGAGCACCACCGCCTCGTCGTCGCCGATGAAGCGAAGAGCCGGCGGCCGAGCCGGTATCCTGCCCGCAGGGCTGACGTCCCGGGCTTCGCCGACGCCCACACCGCACCCGGACACCCCCACTGCCCGGAACATTGGTGGAAGGTCTTCCGGGACCAACGGACCGCTTGCCGAGCACCTTGACGATCCATCGAGCCGGGGTTGCCGTGTGGGGGCGAGGACCCGGTGCCGAGAGGACCCGTCCATGACCAAACGCACGACCGAGCAGCAGCGCGCCCGAGAACTCCAGCGCACCGCACGCGAGCAGGGAACAGACCTCAGCTACCACGAAGCCCTCAACCGGGTACGCGCCACCGCCGAAGCGCAGGCCGAGAATCCAGGCCTGATCGCTGTTGCCGTGCCGCACGATCACTGCGTCATGCGCTTCCCCACGGATGCGAACCCCGAGAGCATCCGCAGGGCGGTCACGCCGACTCCCGCAGCCGAAGTCGAGCTCGCCAACGAGCTCCTGCAGCGCAGGAACGCTCTGATGGACAACCACTCCAAGACGGAGATCATGGCCATGATCCTCAGGAGGTGGCGCGTTTCGCGCGCGGATCTCGCACGCTGCACCAAGCAGGAGCTCGCCAACGATCTGGTGCAGAGCGAGGACGGCCGCGAACGTTACGAGGCGTACGGGCGGGTAGCCCTGATCAACGGCAGGCCGACGCGCGACTCACGATCTCTTTGCGGGGGTGTCGGCTGCCCCGGCCACGACAGCGCGACGCCCTGGCCGGAAACCCGCGCGCTTCCGTGCCCAAGAGCCCTGCACTGTCGCCCAGTAGCTTCCACTGGTCACTGGCCTATACGGCCCGCCGCCGTTCTCGCTCTGGGACACTGCAGGCCACCCCGAAAGGGTCGAAGCTGCCCGCACGCCCGATGGCGCCTGGACGGCTGACCGACGGCAGCGGGGCCGGGCAGGATCACCCTGCCCGGCCCCGCTGCTGGTTCCCAGCTGCCTCACCGACTGAGGCAGATACGCAGCCCCACGCGAACTCGAGGACGTCCAGGAAGACGGTCTCCAGCTGCTCCTCCCAACCGCCTCCATCCGCTCCAGGATGACCAGGGTCTCGGGCTGCCCGATCAGCGCGTACCGGCCGTGCTAGGCGGTCCTGCTGCCCAGCCCGTACGCGCCCAACAGCTCCTCCAGGCGGGCGCGGTGCTCCTCCACGAACGTCTCCAGGCGCTCAATGTGCCCCTCGCGTGCCCCGCTGCGCACCCCGCCCAGCGCCACGTCCAGGACCTCACCGGCCGACCGGTGATGCTCCGCCCGGTGCAGCCAGGGCCCAACGTGCGCGGCCGCCAGGCAGTTGGCTATGTCAAGGATCTGACGAACCAGCAAGAACATCTGTATTCCGTGCTGAAC
>NZ_WMBF01000007.1:0-54559 GCF_019400875.1 Streptomyces anatolicus
GCCCCGACACGGTCTCCCTCAGCCCGGCGGGCGCCTCGCGCGACGCCTCGCACTATCCGCTCACGCTCGTCGCGGTCCCCGGCGGCGACCGGATGCGGTTCAAGCTGGACTACCGGCCGGACCTGTTCGACCGGGGCGCGGCGGAGTCGATCGTCCAGCGGTTCATCCGGGTCCTGGAGCGCGTGGCGGCCGACCCCGCCGCGCGGATCGGCGACATCGACGTACTGGACGACGCCGAGCGGTCGCGGGTGGTGGAGCGGTGGAACGCCACCGGCCAGCCGGTGTCCGCGGGCTCCGTGGTGGCCGCGTTCGAGGAGTGGGCGGGGCGGGCGCCGGACGCGGTGGCGGTGCGGTACGGCCAGGACGCTGTGTCGTATGGGGAGTTGGAGGCGCGGGCGAACCGGATGGCCCGCCATTTGACGGGTCTCGGTGTCGGCCGTGAGGTCAAGGTGGGCCTGTGTCTGCCGCGCGGGGTCGACATGGTGGTCGGCGAGCTTGCGGTGTGGAAGGCGGGCGGCGCTTTCGTGCCGCTGGACCCGGAGTACCCGGCGGACCGGCTCGCGTACATGGTCGCCGACAGCGGCACCCAGGTGGTGCTCTGCGCCGGTGAACCGCCGACCCTGTGCAGCACCGGTGAGCCCCCGGCCCCGCGCAGCGCCGGTGAGCCGCCGGTCGGGGCCCCGCGCATGGTGCGTATCGACGACCCGGAGACCGCGCGGGCCATCGCCGCGGAGTCCGCCGAGCCGCTTGCCGTGACCCTCCTGCCGGACCAACTCGCCTACGTCATCTACACCTCCGGCTCGACGGGGCGCCCCAAGGGCGTGGCCCTCGCTCACCACGGCGTGGCGAACCTGGCGGACGCGCTGCGCCCGGCGCTCGACCTGAACGCGGGCACGGTCATGCTGCAGTTCGCGTCGTTCGGCTTCGACGGATCCGTACTCGACGTGGCCGTCACGCTCGCGGCCGGCGGCACCCTCGCCATCGCCTCGGCCGATGAGCGCACCGAACCGGACGCGCTGACGGGGATGATCCGCGAGGCGGGCGTCGAGGCGGCCAGCGTCGTGCCGTCGGTGCTGCGCGTCCTGGACCCGGCCGACGTGCCCGGCGTACGCAACTGGGTCCTCGGCGGTGAGCTGCTGACCGCCGACCTCGCGAGCCGGTGGACTTCACAGGCACGCGTGTGGAACACGTACGGGCCCACCGAGGCGACGGTGATGGCCACCGTCGGACCGGTCGACTCCGGGATCACGGCGGGCGACGAACCCCCGGCGATCGGACGCCCCCTCGCCAACATGCGTACGTACGTGCTCGACGGCTTCCTGCGCCCGGTGCCGCCCGAGGTCACCGGCGAGCTGTACGTCGCCGGGCCCGGCCTGGCGCGAGGCTACGCGGGACGGCCCGAGCTGACGGCGGAGCGGTTCGTGGCCTGCCCGTTCGGCGCGGGCGGGCGGATGTACCGGACCGGGGACCTGGCCCGCTGGACGGCCGACGGCCAACTGGTCTTCGCCGGACGGGCCGACGAACAGGTGAAGCTGCGCGGATTCCGCGTGGAGCCCGGCGAGATCGAGGCGGTGCTCGCCGGACACGCGGCCGTGGGCCAGGCGGCGGTCGTCGCCCGCGAGGACCTGCCGGGCGACAAGCGCCTCGTCGCCTACGTCGTGCCCGCCACGCCCCCCGCGACCGGTGCGGGAGCCGGAGCGGGAGCCGGAACCGGTGCCGAAGCCGGAACTGGTCCCGAAGCCGGGACCGCAGGCGCCGACCGCGCGATCGACCCCGAAGCGCTGCGCGCGTTCGCCGGAGCCCGGCTCCCCGAGTACATGATCCCCGCGACGGTCGTCGTCCTCGACGCGCTACCGCTCACCGTGAACGGCAAGCTCGACCGGGCCGCCCTGCCCGCACCCGAACGCGCCGTCCAGGGCGGCCGGGAGCCGCGGACGCCCGTCGAAGCGGTCCTGTGCGGACTGTTCGCCGACGCGCTCGGCGTCGAACGGGTCGACGCCGACGACTCGTTCTTCGCCCTCGGCGGCGACTCCATCCTGTCGATGATGCTGGTCTCCGGAGCCCGCCGCGCGGGCCTCGCGATCACCGCACGCCAGGTGTTCGAGCACCGCACCCCGGCCGCCCTCGCGCTCGTGGCCCTGCCCGTGGACGGCGCGGCCGTCGGCGGCGGCGAACCAGGGACCGGCGAGGTGCCCCTGACCCCGGTCATGCACGAACTGCTCGACCGCGTCGGCGCCGACCAGGTGGGCCGGGTCGTCCAGTCCGCCGTGGTCGAGGCCCCGGCCGCACTGCGCGCGGAGACACTGGCCGACGCGGTGCGCGCCGTCGTGGACCACCACGACATCCTGCGCGCACGCCTGGAGACCGAACCGGCACGGCGGCTCGTGGTCTCCGGACCGGGCACGACACCCGCCGGATCGTGGGTGCGCCGTGTCGACGCGACCGCCCTGGACGCCGACGACCTGGCACGCACGATCGCCGACGAGAGCAGGTCGGCGGCGGCGCGGCTCGACCCGCGCTCCGGCGTCATGGCGCAGGTGGTCTGGTTCGACCGCGGGCCCGACACCGCCGGGCGGCTCCTCCTCGTCGTCGACCACCTCGTGGTGGACGCGGTGTCGTGGCGGATCCTGCTGCCCGACCTGGAGCAGGCCTGCGCGGCGCTCGCCGCCGACCGCAAGCCCGAACTGGAACCGGTCCCCACCTCGTTCCGGCACTGGGCGCGCGCCCTTGCCGAACAGGCCGGAAGCCCGGAGCGGATCGCCGAACTCCCGCGCTGGACCGAGCTGCTCCAGGGCCCCGACCCGCAGCTGACCGAGGTGCCCCCGGACCCGGCACGCGACGTGGCCGCCACCGTGCGGCGGGTCTCGGTGACGGTAGCGGCCGACGTCACCTCCGCCCTGCTGACCGGCCTGCCCGCCGCCTACCACGCGGGCGCCGACGACGTACTCCTGACCGGCCTCGCCGCCGCGGTCGCGCACTGGCGCGAAGGCGCCGACCCCGAGGGCGGCTTCCTGGTGGACGTGGAGGGCCACGGCCGGGTGGAGCTGTCCGACGGCATGGACCTGTCCCGGACCGTCGGCTGGTTCACCGGCACACATCCGGTGCGGCTCGACGCGGGCGCCGCCGACCTCGAAGAGATCCTGACCGGCGGCCCGGCCGCCGGCGAGACCGTGAAGCGGGTCAAGGAACAACTGCGCGCGATACCCGGCGACGGCCTCGGCCACGGCCTGCTGCGCCACCTCAACGAAGAGACCGCGCGGCAGCTCGCCGCCCTGCCCGCCGCCCGGATCGGCTTCACCTACCTCGGCCGTGTCCCTGGCGCACCGGCCGACGACGACCACGGGGCGGCGCCCGACCCCGCCGACGGGCAGCTCCCGGTCGCCCACCCCATCGAGGCCGTCGGCGTCGTCCACGACCTCCCCGAAGGGCCGCGCCTCACCCTGAGCCTGGCCTGCCCGGAACACCTCCTGGACGAGACACGGGCGCGCGCACTGGTCGAGGGCTGGGCGGCCATGCTGACCGGCCTCGCCGCCCACGCCGCGGACCCCGCCGCGGGCGGCCACACCCCCTCCGACTTCCCGCTGGTCACGCTCACCCAGAACCAGGTCGGGAAGCTGGAGGACGCGGCGCCCGGCCTCGCGGACATCTGGCCGCTCTCGCCGCTGCAAGAGGGGTTGCTGTTCCACTCGATGTTCGCGGACGAGGGCCCGGACGTGTACGTGGAGCAGATGATCGTAGGCCTCGAAGGGCCGCTGGACACCGAAGCCCTCAGGGCGTCCTGGCAGTCGCTCCTCGACCGGCACGCGAGCCTGCGCGTCGGCTTCCGGCAGGTGGCCGGGTCCGGGCAGGCCGTCCAGATCGTCATGCCCCGGGTCGACCTGCCGTGGCGCGAGGAGGACCTGTCGGACCTCGGCGACGACGCGGCCCGGGAGGAGTCGGAGCGGATCGGCAACGGGGAACGGGAGAAGGGCTTCGACCTGGCGCGGCCGCCCCTCCTGAAGGTGCTGCTCGTCAAGACGGGCCACGAGCGGTACCGGATGATGGTGACGCTCCATCACATCATTCTCGACGGCTGGTCGTTGCCCGTACTGCGGCGCGAGCTGTGGTCCTGCTACGAGGCAGGGGGCAGCGCCGACGGCCTGCCTCCGGTGACGCCCTACTCGGAGTTCCTGGCCTGGCTGGGGCGCCAGGACAAGGAAGCGGCGCAGGAGGCGTGGGGGACCGAGCTGTCCGGCGCGGAGGAGCCGACGCTGGTCGTACCCGTGACGCCGGGCGCGACGGTCGAGGCGTCCGGCGCCTCCGGCGAGGTCTTCGCCGTCGCGGACGAGGAGTTGAACGCCGCGCTCGGTGAGCTGACCCGCGCCCACGACGTGACCCTGAACACCGTGATCCAGGCCGCGTGGGCGCTGGTCATCGGCCAGCTCGCGGGGCGCAAGGACGTGGTGTTCGGCGCGTCCGTCGCGGGCAGGCCCGCCGAACTGCCGGGCATGGAGGACATGCTGGGCCTGTTCATCAACACCGTCCCCGTCCGGGTGCGCTGCGAACCGGCGCGGACCGTCGCCGAGGTCCTTACCGACGTACAGGCCAGGCAGTCCGTCCTGATGGACCATCAGTACCTGAGCCTGGGCGACATCCAGCGGATCGCGGGACCGGGGGCGACCTTCGACTCCCTCATGGCGTTCGAGAGCTTCCCCACCGGCATGGACGCGCCCGCCCAGCCCGGAGAAGGGCCTCGGGAGGCCACACCGCCCGGTCTGAGCTTCACCGAGGCCGGGATGCGCGAGTCGATCAACTACCCGCTCGGTCTCGTGGTGGACCCGCTGGGCGGGCTGCGGCTGCGGCTCACCTACCGGTCGGACGCCTTCGAGGAGCCGGCCGCCCACGCCCTGCTCGACCGTCTGGTGCGGGCCCTGCGGCAGATGGCCGCGGACCCCGCGCTCCCCGTGGGCCGCATCGAGCTGTCGGACGACGCCGAACGGTCCCTGGTGACCGAGCGGTGGAACACGCCGGCGGTGGCGGTCCCGGACGCGCTGGTGGCGGAGCTGTTCCGGGCCCGGGCGGACCGCGCGCCGGACGCGGTGGCGGTCCGGTGCGGCGAGGACGCCCTGTCGTACGGGGAGTTGGAGGCGCGGGCGAACCGCCTGGCCCGCCATCTGGCCGGGCTCGGTGTGGGGCGCGAGGTGCGGGTGGGCCTGTGCCTGCCGCGCGGGGTCGACATGGTCGTCGGCGAGCTTGCGGTGTGGAAGGCGGGCGGCGCTTTCGTGCCGCTGGACCCGGAGTACCCGGCGGACCGCCTGGGGCATGTGATCGCCGACAGCGGCGCGCGGGTCGTGCTGGGCGCCGGTGACTCCCTCGACGGCCTGTCGATGGGCGCGGCGCGGGCGGTCCTGCTCGACCAGGTGGAGACCGCGCAGGCGCTCGCGGCGCAGCCCGCCGAACCCCTCGCTGTGACGGTGACGCCGGATCAACTCGCCTACGTGATCTACACATCGGGGTCGACCGGCACTCCGAAGGGCGTGGCCGTGGCACACGGCGGCGTCGCGAACCTGGCCGAGACGATGCGGCCCGCCCTGGGCGTCGCCGAGGGCGTGGCGGTCCTGCAGTTCGCCTCGTTCAGCTTCGACGCGGCGGTCCTGGACGTGGCGGTCACTCTCACGGGCGGCGGCACGCTGGTCATCGCCTCGGGACAGGAGCGGGCCGAGCCGGGGGCGCTGGCCGAGATGATCCAGGCCTCCGGCGTCAGCACGGCGAGCGTGGTGCCGTCGCTGCTGAGCCTGCTCGACCCCGACGCGGTCACCGGCGTCGGCAACTGGGTACTCGGCGCGGAGCTGCTCACCGCCGACCTGGCGAGCCGGTGGACCCCGCAGGCACGGGTGTGGAACACCTACGGCCCGACCGAGGCGACCGTGATGGCCACCGCGGGGCCCGTGGACGAGGACATCAGGTCGAACGACGGGCCACCGCCGATCGGCCGCCCGCTCGGCAACACCGGCACGTACGTCCTCGACACCTACCTCCACCCGGTGCCGCCGGGCGTCACCGGCGAGGTCTACATCGCGGGGCCGGGTGTGGCGCGCGGTTACATCGGGCGCCCCGGCCTGACCGCCGAGCGGTTCGTGGCCTGCCCGTTCGGCGCGGGCACCCGGATGTACCGGACCGGGGACCTGGCCCGCTGGACGACCGACGGACAGCTGCTTTTCGTGGGACGCGCGGACGAGCAGATCAAGATCCGCGGATTCCGGGTGGAGCTCGGCGAGATCGAGGCCGCCCTCACCTCGCACCCCCAGGTGCGGCAGGCCGTGGCCGTGCTCCGTGAGGACCGGCCCGGCGAGCGGCGCCTGGTCGGCTACGTCGTGGCCGCCACCCAGGGCGACGCCGACGCCAAGGACGGGGACGCCTCCGTGGATGTGGAGGCGGTCCGCGAGCACCTGGCCCGCACCCTGCCCTCGTACATGATCCCGGCATCGGTCGTGGTCCTGGAGAAGCTGCCGCTGACGCGCAACGGCAAGGTGAACCGCAGGGCGCTGCCCGTCCCGGACTTCGCGGGGCGCGTCTCCGGGCGGGAACCGGAGAACGAGACCCAGGCGACCCTCTGCGCGCTCTTCGCCGAGATCCTGGACCTCGAACGGGTCGGCGTCGACGACAACTTCTTCGACCTGGGCGGCGACTCGGGCCTCGCGATGCGGCTCGCCGCGCGGATCCGCGAGAAGTTCGGCATCGAGCTGAGCATGCGGCGCTTCTTCGGCTCCTCGACCCCGCTCGGCGTCGCCAGGCTCCTGACGTCGAAGGAGCTCCCGGAGCTGCGGCCGGTCGACCACCCCGACGACATCCCCGCCACGGCGAGCCAGACGCGCGTCTGGCGGCTGGAGCGGGAGAACCCCGGCGCGGCGGTCCGGCGGGCCCCGATCGCCCTGCGGCTGAACGGCACGCTGAACCGCGAGGCACTGCGGGAGGCGCTCGGCGACGTGGCCGCCCGGCACGACCTGCTGCGCACGACCTTCGCCGACTCCGAGAGCGGTGAGCTGCACCAGCACGTCCTGGACACCGACGCGGCCCGGCCCGCCCTGCCGGTGACACCGGCGACCGAGGAGGAGCTGCCGAACCTGCTCGCCGACCATGCCGGGTACGAGTTCGACCTCACCCGCGAGACCCCGTGGACGTGCCGCCTGTTCGCGCTCTCGGAGACCGACCACGTCCTGCTGATCGTGGTGCACAGGATCGCGACGGACGACGCCTCACTGGTCATCCTGGTCCGCGACCTGGCGGCCGCCTATGGAGCGCGCCGGGAGGGCCGCGCCCCCGAACGGGCCCCGCTGCCCCTGCAGTTCGCCGACTACGCGCTCTGGGAGCGCGAGATGCTCCGGGACGAGCGCGACCCGGACAGCCTGATCGGTGAGCAGTTCGCCCACTGGAAGAAGGTCCTGGCGGGCCTGGGCGCGGAGCTGGATCTGCCGACCGACAGGCCGCGGCCGGCCGTCGCGTCCCACCGGGCCGACTCGGTGCCGCTGGTCCTCGACGGTGACACGCACGCCCGGCTGAAGGAGGTGGCCGAGGGCGAGGGGGCGACGGTCTCCATGGCGCTGCACGCCGGGCTCACCCTGCTCCTCTCGGCGCTCGGCGCGGGGCCCGACGTCACCCTCGGCACGGTGCTGCCGCTCCGCGACGAGGAAGGCGATTTGGACGGCCTCGTGGGCCCCTTCGCCGACCCGATGGCCCTGCGGACCGACGTCTCCGGCGACCCCACGTTCCGCGAACTGCTCGGCCGGGCACGGGACACGCACCAAAGGGCGGCGCAGAACACCGACGTGCCGTTCGCCCGCCTGGTGGAGGCCCTTTCCCTGCCGCCTTCCACGACGCGGCACCCCGTGTTCCAGGTACTGCTCGAAGTCCACGGTGACGCCGCCGAGATCTGGGAGTCACCCGCTCTGCCGGGCCTGAGCACCACCCGCCTGCCCGTGGGGACACCGGTGGGCGAACTGGACCTGGAGCTGAGCCTCACCGAGCGGCAGGGTGCCGAGGGCCGCCCGAACGGCGTCGACGGCACCATCCGCTACGCGACCGAGCTGTTCGACAGGTCCACCGTCACCGCGCTCGCCCGGCGCGTCGTCCGCGTCCTCGCACAGGTCGCCGCCGAGCCGGGGCTGCGCCTGAGCCAGGTGGACGTCCTCCTCGACCCGGCCGAACGCCACCAAGTGGTGGAGGCCTGGAACGACACGGCGGCAGAGGCGCTGGACCGCACTGTCGTCGAACTCCTCGCCGAGCAGGCCGCGCTGCACCCCGACGCGGTGGCCGTCACCGACCAGCACGGCGGCACGCTCACCCACGGCGCGCTGGACGCCGCTGCGGGCCGGCTCGCGGGCCGGCTGGCCGCGCGGGGGGTCGGCGCGGAGGACGTGGTCCTCGTGGCGCTGCCGTCCACGGCCGACCTCGTCGTCGCGCTGCTCGGCGTACTCCGGTCCGGCGCCGCCTGCCTGTTCGCCGACCCGAACCGGCTCATGGAGGACATCGCCTCGTGCCTGCGCCGGGCCACCCCCGCGACCCTGGTCTGCGACACGGCCCTGGCCCCGCTCCTGGCCGACGGCGTCACGGTGCCGATGCTGTTGCTCGACGCCCCGGAGGCCGAGGCGCGCGGCGCGGAGACCGTCGACGGGCCCGGTGTACGGCTGCCGCTGCCCGGCCAGGCTGCGCTCGTCCTAGGCGCCACCGCACCCGGCGCCGGAGACGGTTCCGTCGCGGGCGCGGTCATCGAGCACCGGACGCTGCGCGACCAGACCGCGCACCGCACACGCGTCTCGCCCGCAGGGCACGGGGTGACCGTCCTTGACGTACGCGCCCCCGTCTTCACGTTCCTGACCCCACTGCTCGCGGCCCTGTGCGAGGGCGGCAGCGTCCGGCTCGGAGTGCCCGGCGACGACACGACGCCGACCGCGGGACCGGACGACACGCAGTACCTCGTCACCACCCGAGAACTGCTGCCCACCGTCCCCGAACGGGCCTCCGGGCAACCGGCGTTCGCCGCCGTCACGGTCGTGGACGACACCGGGACGCCGGACGCGGCGGAGACAAGGGACTGGCCGGCACGCCATCCGCAGACCGCCCTTGTCAGCGTCCACGGCACGGCGGAGACCGCGGGCGCGTGGCTCGATCACAGGACCGAGCCCGGCGAACCGCTGCCCGCGCAGGCCCCGGCGGGACGTCCGGTCTCCCGCACCCGGGCCTACGTCCTGGACGACTTCCTGCGCCCCGTCCCACCGGGCGGCACCGGCGACCTGTACGTCGCGGGATCCTCGCTGGCCCGGGGGTACGCGGATCGCCCGCGCCCGACCGGTGAACGGTTCGTCGCCTGCCCCTTCGGACCCCAGGGAGAGCGCATGCTCCGCACCGGCGAGCGCGCGAAGCGGACGGCCACCGGCCTGCTCGCCCTGCGCGGCAAGAGCCGGGACGCGGAGCACGGTGCCAGGACGGCCCGCCGCGCCGGCGGAGACCACGGCGACCTGGAGGCCCTGCTGCCACTGCGCCCGACGGGCACCCGCCCCCCGCTCTTCTGCCTCCACACCGGCACCGGACTGAGCTGGGCCTACGCGGCGCTCCTGCGACACCTGCCGCAGGACCTGCCCGTGTACGGCGTGCAGGCGCGCGGACTCGCGGGCCCGGAGCCCATGCCGCAGAGCGTGGAGGAGATGGCCGCCGACTACGCCGAGCAGATCAGGACCGTACAGCCCACCGGCCCGTACCACCTGCTCGGCTGGTCCCTCGGCGGGCTGATCGCCCACGCGGTCGCCACCCGCTTCGAGGAGCAGGGCGAAGAGGTGCGGCTGCTCGCGGTGATGGACGGCTATCCCGAGGGATCGGGCGGAGCCGACCTGGGCCGCAGGCGCGGCCCCGACCAGGACGCGGACTCCACCCCGGCACAGCGCGGCAGGACGCTCGGCCTCGACGCCGGCACGGGTATGGATGACGGCCTCAGGGCGAACATGCAGGCCGTCATCGACAACATCGGCCGTCTCACCCCGCACCACACGCCACGCCGCTTCCAAGGCGACCTGCTCCTCTTCATCGCCGCCGATGACCGGCCAGCGGAACTGACCGCCTCGGTCGCGAGGGAGAGCTGGCAGCCCTTCGTGACGGGGGACGTCGAATCGCACGAGATCGCCGCGAGCCACTACACCATGCTGCAGCCCGTGCCGTCGTCGGACATCGGAGGCATCCTCGCGGCGAAACTCCGGACGCCCGACGAGACCGGAACGCAGTGAATCGCCCGATCCCCTGACGCGGAACACGGATGACGAAGGGACCCCGAATGGCGAAGCGACTCAAAACCGCCGCGCACACCCGCCGCAACGGCATCGAACCCATGCCCGAACTGGCGAGCATCAGCGCGCAGACACCGCTCGTCCGGGTCGACGCCGAGGGGTCGTTCTCGGGCTGGCACTGGCTCGCCACCGGCCTCGACGAGGTGCGGGCGATCCTCAGCGACGACCACAGGTTCAGCATGATCCCGCCGCCCACACAGATGCACGGCGCCGCGGGGCGCGTCGAGATCGGCAATCTCCTGCGGTACGACCCGCCCGAGCACACCCGGCTGCGGAAGATGCTGGTGCCCGAGTTCACCGTCCGGCGCATCCGCCGCCTCGAACCCTTCGTGACGGAGATCGTGACGGACTGCCTGGACGCGCTGGAACTCGCCGGGCCACCCGCCGACCTCATGCCCACCTTCGCCCTGCCCGTCCCCGGCCTGGTCGGCTGCGCCCTGCTCGGCGTGCCCCGCGACGACGCGGCCGACCTGGCACGCCACTTCATCTCCACCTCCGCCGCCGCCACCGACCACCGCACCGACCCCCGCGAACGGGAGCGGATGCGGGCGGCGGGCAACGCGTTCGTCACCTACATCCGAAGGCTCGTCCGCCAAAAGCGCCGCACCCCCGGCGACGACCTGCTGGGCATGCTGATCCGCGAGCACGGCACGGACGTCACCGACGAGGAACTGACGGGCATCGCCGCGACACTCCTCGGCTCCAGCATCGAGAACGTCGGCGGCATGCTGGCACTCGCCCCACTCGCCCTGCTCCAGCACCCCGACCAGCTCGCCCTCTTCCTGGACCGGCCGGAGCTGACCGACCAGGCGGTGGAGGAACTGCTCCGCTACGTCTCCTCCGTCCCGAACTCCATTCCCCGCTACGCCACCACCGACGTACGCGTGGGGGACCAGGTGATCAGGACGGGCGAGGTGGTCATGTGCTCCCTGCTCGCCGTCAACCGCGCCCAGCTGCCGGGCGTACCGCAGGACACCCTCGACATCACCCGTGACAGCAGCGGCCACATCGCCTTCGGGCACGGCATCCACCACTGCCTCGGCGCGTCCCTGTCCAGGCTGGAGCTGCGGATCGCTCTCCCGGCCCTGCTGCACAGGTTCCCCGGACTGCGGCTCACCGTGCCGGCCGAGCAGCTCCGGTACCGGACCTGGACGCCCAACTACGGAGTCGACGTACTGCCGGTGGTCTGGTGACCTCACGCCCTGCCGCACTCGTGCGGGAAAGGAAGACCGTCCATGCCCAAGCCGTTGAAGGACTCCGAACAAACGCCGCTCGTCGCGACCGTCGTGCCGGGCACCTCGGACCGCGCCTGGATCGCCAACGGCTACGACGAGGTGCGGGCGATCCTCAGTGACGACAGGTTCAGCACCATGCCGCCCGCGAAGACCCCCGAGGCCTCCCGGCGGCTGATCCAGCCCGGCAACCTCCTCCAGTACGACCCGCCCGAGCACACCCGGCTGCGGAGAATGCTCACGGGGGAGTTCACGCTCCGGCGCGTCCGCGCCCTCGAACCCCTCGTCGAAGGCGTCGTGAAGGACCGCCTGGACGCCATGGAGGGCGCCGGGCAGCCGGTCGACCTCGTGGCCCACTTCGTCTGGCCGACCACCAGCCTGATCGGCTGCGCCCTGCTCGGCATCCCGCGCGACGACCAGGCGGAGCTGGTCCGCCACCTCGACACCAACCGCCTCGACAACCCCGACCGGGAACAGCGGGACATGGCGGGCACCGCGTACCTCGCCTACCTCGACAAGCTCATGCGGCACAAGCGCCGCAAACCCGGCGACGATCTCCTCGGCCGGCTCATCCGCGACCACGGCGACAGCCTCACGGATCCGGAACTCACCGGAACCGCGGCGACCCTCCTCGCCTCCTTCATCCCGATCACCGGCGGCACCCTGGGCCTCGGCCTCGTAGGGCTCCTGGAGAACCCGGACCAGCTGGCCCTGCTCATCGAACGCCCCGAGCTGATCGACCACGCGGTGGAGGAGGTGATCCGCAGCGTGACGATCATCCCGCACGCCTCGCCGCGCACCGCCACGCAGGACGTCACCATCGGGGACCAGGTGATCAAGTCCGGTGAGTTCGTGGCGTGTTCACTCTTGGAGGCCAACGGCACGCGTGCGCCCGGAAATCCGCAGGACACCCTCGACATCACCCGCGACAACAGCCACCACATGGCCTTCGGGCACGGCCTCCACTACTGCATGGGCGCCTCCCTGGCCCGTATGGAGCTGCGGATCGCGATCTCGCGGCTGCTGCACCGCTTCCCCAAGGTGCGGCTCGCGGTGCCGCGCGACGAACTCCGCTTCACGGCACGGTCCGTGGAGACGCTTCCGGTGGCCTGGTAGGGGAGGGGCGAGATGCCGAACGAACCGGCGCCCGTGCCACTGCACACCCGCCGCACCCGCTTCGATCCGGCCGACGAACTGCGCCGGCTCTCCGACGGCGGCCCCGTCACCAGGGTCAGCCTGGCACCCGGCGCCGGTGACCGGCCCCTGTGGCTGGTCACCGGCTACCACGAGGTGCGCCAGGTCCTCGGCGACCAGGTCCGCTTCTCCACCAGCCGCTTCGGTGCGCGCTCGGCGGCGGGAGGCGGAGCCGCCCAGCGGCCCGACGAGGGCATCGGGCTGCTCATGGACTACGACCCGCCCGAGCACACCCGGCTGCGGAAGATGCTCACCCCCGAGTTCACGGTCCGGCGGATGCGCAGACTCCAGCCCCGGATCGAGGCCATCATCACCGAATGCCTCGACGCCGTGGAACGCGCCGGGCCCCCCGCCGACCTCGTAGAACTGTTCGCCTCCGCCGTCCCGGGCCCCGTGCTGTGCGAGCTGATCGGAGTGCCGCGCGACGACCGCGACGACTTCCTGCGCCGCTGCCACGCCCACCTGGAGACCGGCAAGGAACGCGGTGAGCGGGCGGCGGCCGGGACGGCGTTCACCCGCTACCTCGCCGCCCTCGTGGCCCGCCAGCGCAAGAACCCCGACGAGGGCTTCCTCGGCATGCTGGTGCGCGACCACGGCGACGAGTTCACCGACAAGGAACTGCGGGGCATCTGCATCCTGTTGATGCTCGCGGGCCTCGACAACATCTCCGGAATGCTGGGCCTCGGGGCGCTCGCGCTCCTGGAGAACCCCGGCCAGCTCGCCCTCGTCCGCGACGACCCGGCCGCCCTCGACCGGGGCATCGAGGAGCTGCTGCGCTATCTGTCCGTACCGCACGCCCCCACGCCCCGCACCGCGGTGGAGGACATGACGCTCGGCGGCAAGCGGATCAGGGCGGGCGACACCCTCGTCTGCTCGATCCCGCTGGCCAACCGCGATCCGGCGCTCATCGACGAGCCCGACCGGCTCGACATCACCCGCGAGCCCGTGCCCCACGTCGCGTTCGGGCACGGCATCCACCACTGCCTGGGCGCCGCCCTCGCCCGGATGGAACTGCGCATCGCCTACGGGGAGTTGCTGCGCCGCTTCCCCGGCCTGCGCCTCGCGATACCGGCGCAGGACGTGGAGTTCAGGATCCGGTCGACCGCCTATGGGGTGGAACGGCTGCCGGTCACCTGGTGAGCGCTGGGGCAAGAAGGGAGAAGGGATGAAAGAGGGAGAGGGGACGAGGATGGAGATACGAGTGGACCGGGAGCGCTGCGCCGGTTCCAGCCTGTGCCTCAGCTACCTGCCCGAGGTCTTCGACCAGTCGGACGACGACGGCAAGGTACTGCTCAGAACACCGGTGCCCGGCGCCGAGATGGCGGAGGCGGTCCGGGGCGTGGCCGCGAGGTGCCCCACCGGCGCGATCACCCTGCACGCGCGGGACGCGCAGGACGCATAGGCACTCGACGCACGGGCCCGAGACACACTCCGGAACAGCGCAGGCCACGAGCCCCCAGGCCCGTGGCCCTTCGGCATGCCCGGACGCGAAGCCGCGGGTGACAGCCGTCCCGACCGCCCCCGGGCCGGCCAACGATGAGGGCACTGTGCGGGCGCCCCGCTTTGTGTCCGCCGTGTGACCGGCGGCCGCGTAGAAGTGTGGTCCATGTTCCTCACACACAAGCGAGCGACCGCGCGCAATCGAGTCGCACCCAAGCGAGCCGTCGCACCCGCCCTCCTGGCCGCCTCCGTCTTCGTCACGGGGGCCGCGCTCACGGGCTGCTCCGGCGACTCATCCGCCGCGTCCAAGGAGAAGGAGGCATCGCCGACGAGCGCCTTCGACCGGGCCCTTGCCTACTCGGAGTGCATGCGGAGCAACGGAGTCCCCGACTTCCCCGATCCGCAGCAGGACACCGGTGGCGTCAAGCTGACGCCGGAGGGCAACGCCGACCCGAACTCCGAGGGGTTCAAGAAGGCCGTGGAGGCCTGCCAGGACAAGGCGCCGCAGGGCCTCGGCGGAGGCGGCGGCGGGGGCGGTGGCGAGGCCATCGACTCTGCCAAGGTCGCCGCGTGGGCCAAGTGCCTGCGGAAGAACGGCGTGCCGAAGTTCCCCGACCCCGAGATCAACGGCGGCACCATGAACATCGACCTCGTCGGCGCGGGCGTCGACCCGCAGAGCGCCGCGTTCACCAAGGCCATGCAGACCTGCCAGAGCAAGTACCCGGGCGGCGGCGTCATGTTCGGGCCCGCCGGGGGTGGGCAGTGACTCCGGACGGTACGGACGGGAGGGCACCGGACCGGTCATCCGGGGCCGACAGGTCGGCCGGGGCGCTGGAGCGCCACAGCAACGGCCAGGTGTCGACCAAGACGTCCAGGGACGTCGATACGGCCGTCGAGGAAGAGCCCGTCAGGGAACTCGACACGGCCGCCGCACAGGAACCCCCGGCCAAGGACGAGGAGCAGCCCGGCAGCGCCCGCAGGCGCCGCCCGCTGCGCACCTCGCTGATCGTGCTCGCCGCCACGGTGGTCGCCGCCGTAGTGGGCATCGCCGCCACCGGGGCCCTCGGCGGCGACGGCACCGACTCCGCGAGCGCCGCCCCGACGGGGCCGCCCGCGACGGCCAAGGTGGAACGGACCACGCTGACCGACTCCGAGACGGTCGACGGCAACCTCGGCTACGGCGACGCGCAGACCGTGCAGGCCCCCGCCTCCTCGACCGGCACCGGAACCGGCAGCTCAGGACAGGGCGGCGCCTCCGGCGGCGACAAGGGCGACGGCATCCTCACCTGGCTCCCCGAGGAGAGCAAGGTCATCAAGCGCGGTGACACCGCCTACCGCGTCGACGAGCAGAAGGTCCCGCTCCTGTACGGGTCCTTCCCGCTCTACCGCACCCTCAAGTCCGGCACCGAGGGCGCCGACGTCAAGATGCTGGAGAAGAACCTCCGCGCCCTCGGCCACACCGGCTTCACGGTCGACGACACCTACGACTTGGCCACCGCCGAAGCCGTGCGGGACTGGCAGGACGACCTCAACCGCGAGGAGACCGGCGAGGTCCGGCCGGGAGAGGCCCTGGTCGCCCCGGAGGCCCGGCGCGTCGCGAACGTGACGGCCACCCCCGGCGCCGCCCTGAGCGGCAACCTGTTCTCCTGGACCGGCACCGAGCGCATCGTCGGCGTCGACCTGGACGTGCAGTTCGAGGATCTGGTCGACAACGGCACCGAGGCCACGGTCAGGCTCCCGGACGACACCACGGTCAAGGCCGAGGTGACCGACATCGGCACCCCGTCGACGTCCAAGGGCGACGACTCCGGTTCCGGCGAGTCCGACTCCGGCTCCGGCGGCTCGGGCGGCAACGAGGACCCCACGCTCCCCGTCGAGTTGACGGTGAAGGACCAGAAGGGGCTCGGCCGCTACCAGGCCGCCGCCGTCGAGGTCACCCTGAAGGCCGAGACCCGTAAGGACGTGCTCGTCGTTCCCGTCAACGCCCTCGTGGCGCGGAAGGGAGGCGGCTACGCCGTGGAGGTCGTCACGGCGGACGGCACCGCGCTGCGCCCGGTCAAGCCCGGCATGTTCGCGGACAGCAGGGTCGAGATCTCCGGGTCCGGCATCAAGGAAGGCACCGTCGTGGGGGTCCCCAAGTGACCTGGCAGGCAACGGGGGTGACCACGGACCGCCCGGTGGTCGAACTGGCGGGGGTCTCCAAGACGTACGGGGACGTCGCCGCCCTGCGCGACGCGGACCTCGTCATCCGGCGCGGTGAACTCCTCGCCATCGTCGGCCCCTCGGGTTCGGGCAAGTCCACCATGCTCAACATCATGGGCACCCTGGACCGCCCCACCCGGGGCACCGTGCGCATCGACGGGCACGACGCGGCGAGCCTGAGCGACCGCGAGCTGTCCGCGCTGCGGGCCGGCACCATCGGCTTCGTCTTCCAGCAGTTCCACCTGGCCTCCGGAGTGCCCGCGCTCGACAGCGTCGCGGACGGGCTCCTCTACAGCGGCAGGCCGCGCGGCGAACGGCGCCGCCTCGCCGAGAAGGCGCTGCGCCGGGTCGGCCTCGGCCACCGCCTCTACCACCAGCCGCACCAGCTCTCCGGCGGCGAGAAGCAGCGCGTGGCGATAGCCAGGGCCGTGCTCGGCGACCCCCCGCTGCTGCTGGCCGACGAGCCGACCGGCGCCCTGGACTCGCGGTCCGGCGCCGTGGTGATCGAGCTGCTGCACGAGCTGCACGAGGCCGGCACGACGGTGGTCGTCATCACGCACGACCGGGACATCGCCGCCACCCTGCCCCGCGAGGTACGGGTCAAGGACGGCCGCCTGGAGCAACACTCTGGCCGCGCGGGCGCGTCCACTTCCCTGGTGCCCGAGGAGGCCGTGCGATGAGCGCGACGAACACGCTCGGGGAACTGGCGGGCGCCACGAGCCCCGAGCCGCCGCGGCGGCCGAAGCCCGCCCGGATGAACCCGGCCGACGTGCTGCGGGTCGGCGGCTCCGGACTGCGCTCACGGCCGATGCGGGTCTTCCTCTCGGCGCTCGGCATCGCCATCGGCATCGCCGCGATGATCGGCGTGGTCGGCATCTCCACCTCCTCCACCGAGGACCTCAACCGCAGGCTCCAGGCCATGGGGACCAACCTCCTGACCGTCACGCCCGGCCAGTCCTTCGTGGGCGACGCGGCCCATCTGCCCGCCGAGTCCGTCGAGATGATCGGCAACATGGACGACGTGGAGTCGGTCTCCGCCATCGGCAAGACCAGCGCGAAGGTCTACCGCAACGACCACACCCCCAAACAGGAGACCGGCGGCCTCACGGTCGCCGCCGCCCGCACCGACCTGCCGAAGTCGGTCGGCGCCGAGATCGTCGACGGCCGCTGGCTCAACGCCGCCAACAGCCGCTACCCGGCCGCCGTCCTCGGCCCCAAGGCCGCCGAACAGCTCGGCGTGCACAGGGCGGGCCCCGATGTGAAGGTCTGGCTCGGCGGCCGCTGGTACACCGTCGTCGGCCTGCTCGCGGCCAACGAACTCGTGCCCTCGCTGGACTCCTCGGTCCTGGTCGGCTGGAAGATCGCGGAGCAGGAACTGGGCTTCGACGGCTACCCGACCGCCATCTACACCCGCGCCGAAGAAGCGGCCGTCAACGACGTCCAGAGCGTCCTCGGCGCCACCGCCAACCCGGAGACCCCCAGCGAGACCACCGTCTCCCGGCCCTCCGACGCGCTGGCCGCCAAGGAAGCCACCGACGACGCCCTCAGCGGACTGCTGCTCGGCCTCGGCGGGGTCGCCCTGCTCGTGGGCGGGGTCGGCGTGGCCAACACCATGGTCATCTCCGTACTCGAACGCCGCTCCGAGATCGGTCTGCGCCGCGCACTGGGCGCCACCCGGGGCCAGATACGCACCCAGTTCCTGGCCGAGGCGCTGCTCCTGTCCGCCCTCGGCGGGCTCGGCGGTGTCCTGCTCGGCATCGCTGTCACCGGCGGCTACGCCTCCTACCAGGGCTGGCCGTCCGTCGTCCCCCTCTGGGCGATGGCAGGCGGAGTGGGCGCCACCCTGGTCATCGGTGGCCTCGCCGGGTTCTATCCGGCGGTACGGGCCGCCAGGCTGCCCCCGACCGAGGCACTGGCCACCACCTGACCCGCCGAGAGGCACCACCTGGGACCGCGGTGCGCCCGCTGGAACCATCCCCCGTGCCACGGGGGCACCGCGCCCGCCCGTTCCGCCCCGGGCCGATCCCGGCAGGCGGCACGGGCGGGACCTCAGGCGGTCCGGGCGGGACCTCAGGCCCGGGGCAGTCCGGCGATCTCGGCCAGGCCCCGGAAGGAGTCCAGGAGGCCTTCACGGTCGTACGTACTGGTCGTCACAAGTACCTCCTGGGCGCCGCTCTCCTTGATCACCCGCTCAAGACCGTCGGCGACCTGCTCCCGCGTGCCGTACAGATGGCCCCGCAGCCCCGACTCGTAGAGGCCGCGCTCCTTCTCCGTCATCGTCAGGGCCTCCACGCGCTCGGCCGGGGGAAGCGGCGGGAACGTCCCGTGCGTCCGGGAGTACGCCATCGACCAGGCCTCCGGTATCAGCAGCCGGCGGGCCTCCTCCTCGCTCCGCGCGACGGCGACCGTGCCCGCGATCACGACATACGGCTCCGCCAGCCAGGGCGAGGGGCGGAACCCGCCGCGGTACGCCTCGATGCCGCGCAGCATCTTCTCGCGGCCCCTGATGTCCCCGATGACCAGCGGAAGACCGGCCTCGGCGGCGATCGTGGCGCCTTCGCCCACGGCGAGGACGTACGGCGGGACGGTGAGGCCCTCCGCGGGGCGGGCCCGCACACCGGTGCCGGACGTGCCGCGGAACCAGCCGAGCAGCTCGGTCAGTTGCGCGGCGAAGTCCTGGGCGACGTGCTTGTCGCGTCCGAGCGCCTTGCGCACCCCGTCCGTGAACCCGACGGAACGGCCGAGCCCCATGTCGATCCGGCCCGGGAAAAGCGACTCAAGCACCCCGAACTGCTCGGCCACCACCAGCGATTGGTGGTTGGGCAGCATCACACCGCCCGTGCCCACCCGGATGGTCCGGGTGGCCGCCGCGACGGCCGCGGCGAGGACCGTGGGAGCGGATCCCGCGACGCCCGGCACGCCGTGGTGCTCCGAGACCCAGAAGCGGTGGTAGCCGAGCGCCTCCAGCTCCTGGGCCAGGCGCACGGTGTCGCGCAGGGCCTCGGGCCCGTCGTGCCCCTCACGGGTGCGCGAACGGTCGAGGACGGAGAACCGGGTTGCCGCGATCACTGAACTCACGCTCGGTTCAACACCTGACAGCCGCGATCATTCCCGCCGCGCCGATCACGCTGATTACGCTGATGCCGTGACCGACGACAAGAGACCACTGGCCGTGTTCGACCTGGACAACACCCTCGCGGACACCGCGCACCGCCAGCGGTACCTGGAGCGCAAGCCGCGTGACTGGAACGCCTTCTTCGCCGCGGCCCCGCACGATCCGCCGCTCGCGCCCGGCATCGAGCTGGCCCTGGCGAGCGCGGAGGAGTGCGAGGTCGTCTACCTCACGGGCCGCCCCGAGCGCTGCCGCGCGGACACGGAGGCCTGGCTGGCACGCCAGGGCCTGCCGGCGGGCCGCATCTGGATGCGCGGCAACGCCGACCGGCGCCCGGCGCGCCGCACCAAACTGGAGATCCTGCGCGACCTCGCCCGCACACGGGAGATCCGGATGCTGGTGGACGACGACGAGCTGGTCTGCGCGGACGCGGCCCGCGCGGGCTTCACGGTCGTACGAGCGGACTGGGCGGACAGCTCGGAGGCGCTGAAGACCGCCCAGGAGAAGGAAGGCCGCACCTGAGCGGACCTGAGCGGACCTGAGAGGACCCGAGAGGCGCCGTCAGGGGGACGCGACTACGTGAGATCGCCGTCCTCCAGGCGGAACCCCACCTTCAGGCCGACCTGGTAGTGCTGGATCTCCCCGTCCTCGATGTGCCCCCGCACCTGCGTGACCTCGAACCAGTCAAGGGAGCGCAACGTCTGCGAGGCCCGCGCGATCCCGTTGCGGATCGCCTGATCGACGCCCTCATGAGAGGTGCCGACGATCTCGGTGACACGGTAGGTGTGGTTCGACATGGGGGAATTCCTCCCGGCCGTGGGTGACGTCGTGGAGTGCGTCACTCCACCGTGCACCAGCGCGCGCGGACGCGCGAGACGGCGTACCCGACGGAGTGCCGGCGCAGTACCCGAGGTAACGGAGTATCCGGGGTGTCACAGGTATCCGGGAGTTACCCCTTGACCGGCCCTTTGGTACAGACCAAAATCCAGCCAGTACCCGTTCGAGCCATCTGCTCACCCCCCGCGTCGGGCTGACCTTCCCCTGTCCGCAGGCAGAAAGTGACCCACGTGAACCCGCACCGCCGCGCCGCCATGCCCCTTGCCCTGGCCCTCTCCTCGACCCTGCTGCTCGCCGGGTGCGGGCTGCTGCCGGGGGAGGACGAGCGCCGCACCGTCACCGTCTGGATGATGAAGGGCAGCGCGTCCCCGGAGTTCGTCGCACGCTTCACCGAGGACTTCGAGAAGGAGCACCGGGCCATCGACCTGGAGATCCGGGTCCAGGAGTGGACGGGCATCGGCGCCAAGGTCAAGAAGGCCCTCAAGGACAAGAGCGCGGACGGGCCCGACGTCATCGAGGTCGGCAACACCCAGGTCGCCCAGTACGTCGACGAGGGCGGCCTGTACGACCTGACGCTGGAGTCCGCCCGCGACCTCGGCATGGACGACTGGCTGCCGGGCCTCGCCGAGCCGGGCAACTACAAGGGCGCCCAGTACGGCATCCCCTGGTACGCCGCCAACCGCGTCGTCATCTACCACAAGGACCTCTTCGCGAAGGCGGGCATCAAGCGCCCGCCCCGGACCCGCGAGGAGTGGCTGGCCGACACGGAGAAGCTCAACACCGGAGGGAATCAGGGCATCTACCTCGCGGGCCAGGACTGGTACACGCTCGCCGGATTCATCTGGGACGAGGGCGGCGACCTCGCCGAGGAGACCAAGGAGTCCTCCGGCTACTGGCGCGGCGCCCTGCACTCGGCCGCGGCGCTGCGCGGCATGGAGTTCTACCAGCGCCTCCAGGCCTTCGGCAGGGGCCCGCGCGACGCCGACGAGGAGCACCCGCCGCAGGCCGGGGTCTTCGCGGGCGGCGATGTCGCCCAGATCGTCGCCGTGCCCGGCGCGGCGCGGGCCATCGAGGAGAAGAACCCCGAACTGAAGGGCAAGCTCGGCTACTTCCCGATCCCCGGCAAGACGGCCCGCAAGCCCGGCGCGGTCTTCACCGGCGGCTCCGACCTCGTCGTGCCCGAGCACAGCGACGACCACAAGGGCGCCGTGGAGGTGATCGCGGCGCTGGCGGGCGAGAAGTGGCAGACCGACCTGGCGAGGACCATGAACTACGTGCCCAACAAGGCGAAGCTGGCCCCCGCCGTGGCGGGCGAGGAGGGCGTCGCGGCGATGGCCGTCGGCGCCGCCAACGGCCGGGCGACCCCCAACTCGCCGCGCTGGGCCGCCGTCGAGGCCGACAACCCCATCAAGGGCTATATGACCGCCGTCCTGACGGGCGGCGACCCGGCGACCCGGGCCCGGGAAGCCTCCCGCAAGATCACCAGGACGCTGGACCTCGGCGGACTGTGAGCGGGCGCGCGCCTACACCGGCGTGCTCAGCGACAGCGCGAAGCGCCCCCTCTCATCGGTCCACCAGTGCGTCAGATCCAGCCCGCAGGCGGCGAGTTCGGCCCGTACCCCCTCCTGTCTGAACTTCGCCGAGATCTCCGTGCGCGTCTCCTCGCCCGCGGCGAAGTCGACGGCCAGGTCGAGCGCGGGGATCTTCACCGTCTGGTCGGCCGTCGAGCGCAGCCGCATCTCGATCCACTCGTGCTCGCGGTCCCAGACGGCGACGTGGTCGAAGGCGGCGGGGTCGAAGTCCGCCCCCAGCTCGCGGTTGATCACCGCGAGGACGTTCTTGTTGAACGAGGCCGTCACCCCCGCCGCGTCGTCGTAGGCCGAGACGAGCACCGACTCGTCCTTCACCAGGTCGGTGCCGAGGAGCAGCGCGTCGCCGGGGGAGAGCAGGTCGCGTACCGAGGAGAGGAACGCCGTGCGCTCGGTGGGCAGCAGGTTGCCGAGCGTGCCGCCGAGGAACGCGACCAGGCGCGGACCGGGCGTGCCCGGCAGCGCGAGGCCGCGCGTGAAGTCGGCGATCAGGGCGTGCACGTCGAGCGAGGGCCGCTGTGCGAGCAGGGTGTTCGCCGCGCCGGTCAGCGCGCTCTCGCTGACGTCCACGGGGACGTAGGTGTGCAGGGAGGTCATGGCGTCGATCAGATGGCGGGTCTTCTCCGAGGATCCGGAGCCCAGCTCGATCAGGGTGCGTACGCCCGTGATCTCGGCGATCTCGGCGGCGCGGGCGACCAGGATCTCCCGCTCGGCGCGCGTGGGGTAGTACTCGGGCAGGGTGGTGATCTCCTCGAAGAGGGCGCTGCCGCGCGCGTCGTAGAACCACTTGGGCGGCAGCGTCTTCGGGGTGCGGGTCAGGCCGTGCAGTACGTCGGCGCGCAGCGCGGCGCCGGTGGCGTCCTCGGGCAGGGTGCGGGTCAGCAGGAACGGGCTCACGCAGGGGGCTCCTTGAGCGGTGTCAGCAGTACGTCGGTGCGGCTTGCGGCGAGCAGGGTGCGGTCGGGCACCTCGCGCCAGTGCGGATCGTCGTCGTAGGGCTCGGAGGCGACCACGGTGCGGCGGCCGGGCTCCGCGAGGTACCACAGGGTGTCGCCCCAGGCGGTCGCGGTGATCGTGTCGCCGTTGGTCAGCAGGAGGTTGAGGCGCGAGCCGGGGGCCGCGGCGGCGACCTCGAGGACGGTGTCGGCCAGCGCCTGGCCCTCCTCGTCGCCGCCGCGCAGCCGGTGCAGGACGAGCGCCCACACCAGCGCGGAGTCGCAGCGCGCCTCCATCGAGAGCAGCTCGGCCGGCGGCAGGCCCCCGGCGAGGGCGGCGAGCGAGCCCGGCCAGCCCGTCACCGCGCCGTTGTGGCTGAAGAGCCAGGGCCCGGCGGCGAAAGGCGCTGCCGCTGCCTCCCCGTCCGCGCCCGCCAGCGTGGCGTCCCGCACCGCCGCGAGCAGCGCCCCGGAGCGCACGACCCGGGCGAGATCGGCGAAGGACCGGTCGCCCCAGATCGGCCCGGAGCGGCGGTAGCGGCCGGGCACGGGGTCCCCGTCCGCGTACCAGCCCACCCCGAAGCCATCGGCGTTGACCGTGCCGTAGCGCTGCCGGCGCGGCGCCCACGACTGGCGGAACAGGCTGTGCGCGGGCTCCACGAGGAGCCTCCCCAGCGGCTCCGGCGCGCCGAGGAAGGCGATATGACGGCACATCAGACGGCCTCCGGGGCCGGCGCCTCCGCCGGTCCGGCGTCCCGTGCCGTGCGAAATCCGGCGAAGATCTGCCGCCGTACCGGATGGTCCCAGTTGCGGAACGTGCCCCGGCAGGCCACCGCGTCCACGGAGAACGCGCCGCCGCGCAGCACCTTGTAGTCACCGCCGAAGAACACGTCCGAGTACTCGCGGTAGGGGAAGGCGGCGAAACCCGGGTAGGGCAGGAAGTCGCTGGACGTCCACTCCCACACATCGCCGATCAACTGCCGGATGCCCAGCGGCGACTCGCCCGCCGGGTAGCTGCCCGCGCGGGCCGGGCGCAGATGCCGCTGCCCCAGGTTCGCCCGCTCCGGGGTCGGGTCCGCGTCGCCCCACGGGTAGCGCAGGGAGCGGTCGGCCACCGGGTCGTGCCGGGCGGCCTTCTCCCACTCCACCTCGCTGGGCAGCCGGCGGCCTGCCCAGCGCGCGTACGCGTCGGCCTCGTACCAGCTCACGTGCAGCACCGGCTCGTCGGCCGGCACCGGCTCGACCGTCCCGAAGTGGCGGCGCAGCCACTGGCCGCCCTCGCGCCGCCAGAACAGCGGCGCGCGCAGCTTGTTCTGCCGGACCATCGCCCAGCCCGCCGGAGCCCACCAGCGGATCTCCTCATAGCCACCGTCGTCGATGAACCGCTGGTACGCGGCGTTCGTCACCGGAGTGGTGTCGAGGAAGAACGGCGGTACCAGACGGCGGTGCGCCGGACGTTCGTTGTCCAGGGCCCACGGCTCGGTGGAGGTGCCCATCGTGAACGGGCCGCCGGGCACCAGGACTTCGTCGGGTCCGGTGAAGTCCGGCCCTGGCTCCGGGTCCGGTGCGGTGAGCGCGCTGGGGCCCGAGCGCAGCTGGTGCGTGATGAGCATGGTCTCGTCGTGCTGCTGCTCGTGCTGCGCGATCATCCCGAACGCGAAGCCCGCGTCCGTGAGCGGGGTGCCCCGCAGCGTCGTCTTCTCCAGTACGTCGAGCGCGCGGCCCCGCACCTCGGCCGCGTAGCCCCGGGCCTCGGCGGGCGCCAGGAGCGGAAGGCTCGGCCGCTCCGAGCGGGGATGCTCGAAGGCGTCGTAGAGCGGGTCGATCTCGGGCCGCATGGCGTCGCGGCCCGCGACCGCGCGCAGCAGCCACTGCTCCTCCTGGTTGCCGATGTGCGCGAGGTCCCAGACCAGCGGCGACATCAACGGCGAGTGCTGCGCGGTCAGTTCGGTGTCCTCGACGCACGAGGTGAGGAGCGTCGTGCGGTCCCGGGCGGTGAGCAGCGCGGCGCGGGCGCGCTCGCGCAGGGCTTCCGGGTCGGTGATGGAGCCGTTCATCGGCGGGAGTCCTTCCCCGTGGCTTCTTGGTGTCGATGTGCGCCGCCCGGCCCGTCCGGCAGGCCGTCGCCCGGGCCGTCCAGCAGGTCGTCGGCCGGGCAGCGGCCCCGCGCGACATACCGGTCGGCGAACGCCGCGACCGCGTCCCGCACGGACGCGTCCGCGCCCATCCGGGGCAGTGCGTCGAGGGCGGCCGCGAAGCAGACGGCGGCGGCCTCGCGCAGCTCGGCGTCGGCCATGCCGTGGCGCGCCGCGTCCAGCCACAGCGGACTGTGCGGACCGGCGGGAGAGCCCGGCGGCCCGTCCCGCTCGGCGAGCGGCTTGACGGCCCGGTAGGCGGTCTCGGCGGCCTCCGGGTCGTCGAAGAGCGCGCTCGTCACGGCGAGCGGCACGATCCAGCCGTCCTCGCCGGGCTGCGCGTCGACCATCCGCAGCTCCAGGTGGCCGCGCGGGCGGACCGGCGGGAAGAGCGTGGTCAGGTGGTAGTCGAGGTCGTCGCGGGTGGGCGGCCGGGGCACGCCCGAGCGGGCCCAGGCGCGGAACGTCAGCCCTTCCGGTGCGCTCCACGGCCCTTCGCCCGGCGGCCTCTTGACACACATGACCGGCGCGTCGAGCGCGTGCCGCGTCCACGTCTCGCGCGGTTCCCCTTCGAGCGGCGGCGCGCCGGACCTGCCGGGTTCGATGCCCGCCCACACGGCCTGCCGCGTGGAACGCCAGCCGGTCGGACGGCCGTCCTGGAGAGGGGAGTTGGCGAACGCGGCGACCAGCACGGGGCCGAGCAGATGCGCGAGCCGCCAGCGGCGCGCGTAACCGAGCGGGCCCGGCTCCTCGTACCCGGCGTCGAGGCAGATCTGCACGGACGCCGTGGAGCACATCATGCGCCGCCCGGCGGGACCGCCGCGGTCGAGGCAGGACTCCAGCGCATCGTAGCGGGGCTCGCGCAGGATCCGGGATGGCGGCCGCCAGGGGTCGGCGCCGATCCCGCTGAGGGTGAGGCGGTGGGAGCGTAACGCGTCACGGACGAGGCCGAGATCGGCCCGCATGACCGTCACGCACTCCGTCAGGGAAGCGGCGGGCAGCGAGCTGAGCTCCAGCTGGCCGCCGGGTTCGACGGTGAGGGACGCGTGCAGGGGCAGGGCCCGCAGTGCGGCGTAGGCCGCTTCGAGGCGGGCGGCGGGGACGGGCACCTGGGCCAGTCCGGGCTCGTGGACGAGCCATTCCAGTTCGACACCAAGGGCGCGGGGCGGCCCCGTCTTGAAGCAGATACCGCGGACCAGCGCTTCCACCTCCGCCTCGGTCACCGGGTCCGGTGCCTTCGTGTGCGGCGGTGTGAGGTGCTTCGTACAGTCTCCCTCGGGCATGCGGGGATCCTTCCAATCGTGGGCGCTCGTCACACCCAAAACCCTCAAGGCCGTTCGCACAAGAGTGCCCCTGAAACCGTTCCCGCACCAGAATTCCTGTTGCGCCGCCCGACACGCACCGCTCACCATGCGTTCATGAACGACACGGGGGTACGGGCATGAGCGCCCGGCTGCGCGCGGTGGCGCAGCAGACCGAGCAGATCGTCGCGGCGGGCGCGTACACCGCGCCGGGCGGCCACAGGGCGCAGATCGCGGAGGCGGTGGCCGCCGCCCGCGCGGGCACCCGGATGTTCGGGCCGGGGCCGGTGGAGGCGCCCCGGCGCGCGCCCGGCCCGACCGTCTTCGAGGTCACCGGCGAGAGCAGCCTGGAGGCGGCGCGCAGGCTCGTCGAAGGGCCCCTCGCCGGTGACGCATCCCGGGTCGGTGAAGGCCCCCGCGCCGGTGAAGGTTCCCCGGTCGCGGTGCTGAACTTCTCGTCCGCGCGCAACCCCGGCGGCGGCTACCTCAACGGCGCCCAGGCGCAGGAGGAGGCGATCTGCCGCGCCTCCGCGCTCTACGCCTGCCTCCTGGAGGCCCGCCCGTTCTACGACCACCACCGCGCCCACCGCGACCCCTTCTACACCGACCGGGTGATCCACTCGCCGGGCGTCCCCGTTTTCCGCGACGACAGCGGCGAGCTGTTGGACGCGCCGTACCGCGTCGGCTTCCTGACCTCGGCGGCGCCGAACGCGGGCGTGATCCGCCGCCGCCTCCCGGAGCGTGCCGCCGACATCCCGCAAGCGGTGGCGGCCCGCGCCGAACGGGTCCTGGAGACGGCACTCGCCTGCGGCTACGAACGCCTGGTGCTCGGCGCGTGGGGCTGCGGGGTCTTCATGAACGACCCCGCGCACGTCGCGGGCGCCTTCCGGACGCTGCTCGGCGAAGGCGGCCGGTTCGCCGGGCAGTTCGCCCACATCGTGTTCGGGGTCCTCGACCGCACGAAGGGCGCGGTGACACGCGGCGCCTTCGAGCGGACGTTCGCACAGGAGGTCACCGCCGGTCGCGGCGCCGAGGTGCTCAGCGCCAGCCGTAACGCTCCCTGAGACGCAGTACGACCAGGTTGAACCGCATGCGGTCCAGCGCGCACGCCTCCCGCCGCATCCCGCGCTCGTGGACCCGCAGCACCCGGTCGACGGCCACCCACGAGTCCCGCCCCTCGCGGTCCCACGGCCCGCTCCCGATCGGCACCCAGTCACGCTCATCGGCATGCCGCTTGCTGGACAGCTGCACGGCGAGCAGGGTGCCTCCCGCCTCGCGCGCCACGACGAGGACGGGGCGGTCCTTGCCGCGCCCGTCGTTCTCCTCGTACGGCACCCACGTCCAGACGATCTCCCCGGGGTCGGGATCGCCGTCGCGGTCCGGCGCGTACTCGGTGCGGACCCGGCCCACCTCGCGCGGCTTCGCCTCGGTGGTCGCCGTGGCGCCGGAACGGCCGGGGGAGGCGGGCTGATGCGGGTCATCAATGAAGGCAGTCACAAGGTCACCGTAGAACCTCTCCGGCCCAGCCCGCGGCGCTGCCCGGCCGGGGAGTCGTCCGGGTTCACGTGGCGGGGCGAGCCGTCCGCGGTTCCGGGACCGGCCACTGCTCGTACCACCGCTGGTCCGCCTCCAGCTGCGCGGCCAGCGAGATCAGGAGCGGCTCGCTGCCCTCAGGTCCTAGCAGCTGGGCGCCGACCGGAAGGCCCCCCGCGACGCGTCCGGCGGGGACGTTGACGCCGGGCCAGCCGAGGACGTTCCACGGCCAGGCGTAGGGGCAGGCGGCGATGATCGCCTGGTCGGTGCGGAAGCCGCTCAGCGCGGCCAGCGCGCCGATCCGCGGCGGGGGAGTGGCCGTGGTCGGCGCGAGCACCACGTCGTACGTCGAGAAGACCGCGCCCACCCGGCGGTGCAGCGCGGCCTCGGCGCGGCGCGCGAGCCGCAGCGGGGCGCCGCCCAGCAGGCGCCCCGCGCGGGCCGCCCCGCGGGTTCGCCGGTCCAGGAGCGAGGAGTCGGGAACGTGCCGCGCCCACTCCGCGATGCCCGCCGTGGCGCGCGGCACGAAGGCCAGGCCGATCCGGCCGTAGTGCGGGTCGGCCTCCTCCACGTCGTGCCCGAGCGCGGCGAGCCGGTCCGCGAGCGCGACGACCCGCTCCCGCACCGCCGGGTGCAGCCGCTTGGGAGTCGCCGTGAACGGCATGCGCAGCGAGAGCGCGATCCGCAGCCGCCCCGGGTCGCGGGTCGCCGCCTCGGCGGCGCGCACGGCGGGCGGCCGGTGCAGGTCGCCCGGGTGGCTGCCGCTCGCCGCGTCGAGGAGCAGCGCCGCGTCGGCGACCGTCCTGGCGAGCGGACCGTTGACGGTGATGCCGTGGAACGCCTCGGGCCACGGCCACGTCGATATCCGCCCCCGCTGCGGTTTGATGCCGACCAGATGCGTCCAGGCGGCGGGGATCCGCACCGAGCCCGCCCCGTCCGAGCCGAGCGCGGCGGGGACCAGGCCGGCGGCCACCGCCGCCGCCGACCCGCCCGAGGAACCGCCCGGGGTGTGACCGGTGTTCCACGGATTGCGCGTGTCGCCGAAGCCGGGGCCCTCTGTGAAGGGCCACTGCCCCAGCTCGCAGGTGTTGGTCTTGCCGACGATCACGGCACCGGACGCCCGCAGCCGCCGTACGGCCTCACAGTCCTCGGACTTCGGCGGGAAATCGCCCCTGCACCCGAACGCGGTCGGCTCACCCGCCACATCCATGTCGTCCTTGACGGCCAGCGGCACGCCAAGGAGCGGCCGCCCCGCGAACGGGCCGCCCGCCGCCAACTCCCGGTCCGCCGCGTCCGCTTCGGCGAGCGCGGCCTCGGCCCGCACCCGCTTGAAGGCGTTCAGCGAGGGCTGCGCCGCCTCGATCCTGGCCAGCGTCCGCTCGGTCAGCGCACGTGCGGACACCTCGCCCTCGGCCAGCGCGCGGGCGGTGCGGGCGAGACCATCGGCACGGTCGGCAGTCATGGGGGGACACCTTCGCTCGACGACACGTGCCCGCACGTTAACCGGCGAGTAGCCGTCCGCGGAATGACGCCCCGGTCACCCGCCGAATGACGCCGCGGCCCCCCACGGAACGGCGGCGAAGAGGCCAAAACCGCACCGGAGCATGGCATTTCACCCCGCGCCCGCCGTCGGGCGCCCCGCCGCCGTCTGCGAGGATGCCGATGTCATGGTGCAGATACCGAACCAGCAGCCGGCGCCACGCTCCGTGCCGACGAGCGCCGACGTCGCACGCCTGGCGGGGGTCTCCCGCGCGACCGTCAGCTACGTCCTCAACAACGCCAGCGCCGTACGCATCAGCGAGCCCACGCGCCGCCGCGTCCACGAGGCCGCGCGGGAACTGGGCTACGTCCCGCACGCCGCCGCCCGCAGCCTGCGCGCCGGTCACAGCCGCATGGTCCTCATGCCCACCTCCGAGATACCGATGGGCCCGCTCTTCAGCCGGTTCTTCAACGAACTGCAGTGGGCACTCAGCCGCCTCGACTACACCGTCGTGCAGTACGCGAGCCTCGGCCTGACCGGCGAGGACGCCGCGCGCGCCTGGGCCGAGCTGCGCCCCGTGGCCGTCCTCGCGCCCGACACCTCCGCGCTCGGCCCGCGCGGCGTGACGGTCCTGAAGCGCTCCGGCGCCAAGGCCGTCTTCACCCTCGGCCCGCACAGCGTCGAGGGCGCGCACGCGCTCCTGATGGACGGCCGCCGCGTCGGCGAGGCCGCGGCCCTGCACCTGCTGAGCCGGGGGCGGCGCCGGATCGGCGCGATCGTCCCCGAGGAACCCGGCCTGGAGCTCTTCTCCCGGCCCCGCGTCGAGGGCCTGCGCGCGGCCGTCGACGCCGCGCACATCGCCGGCGCCTCGGTCATGGAACTGCCCCTCGCCCACGAGGAGGGGTCCGCCGCCCGGCTCGCGGCGCGCTGGCGCTCCCTCGGCATCGAGGGCGTATTCGCGTACAACGACGAGTACGCGATGCTGCTGATGCGGGCCCTCCAGGACGAGGGCATCGCCATCCCCGACGACACGGCCGTCATCGGCTCCGACGACCTGATGCTCGGCAGACTGCTCAGGCCCCGGCTCAGCACCGTCCGCATCGAGCTGCCCTCCGGCCGGGGCCTCGCGGAACTCGTCGACCGCGTGGTGCGCGACCCGGGCGGCGAACCCGAGGCGCACGACGTGCTCGGAGCACAGGTCGTGCACCGCGAGTCCAGCTGAGACCGGACCCCACGGCCCGGCCCCCCTGCCCGGCCTACCGGTGGCTCACTGCTCCTTCTCCTGCTGCTTGGCCTGCTCCTCGGCGACCTGCCTGCGCACCTCGTCCATGTCCAGGTTCCTGGCCTGGCCGATGACGTCCGTCAGCGCCGCCTCGGGCAGCGCGCCCGGCTGGGCGAAGACCGCGACCTGATCGCGGACGATCATCAGGGTCGGGATGGACTGGATGTTGAAGGCGGCGGCCAGCTCCGGCTGGGCCTCCGTGTCGACCTTGGCGAAGACCAGGTCGGGGTTGGCCTCGGCGGCCTTCTCGTACACCGGGGCGAACTGCTTGCAAGGACCGCACCACGAAGCCCAGAAGTCGATCAGAACGAACTCGTTGTCCGTGACCGTCTGGTCGAAGTTCTCCTTGGTGAGCTCCAGCGTCGCGCTGCTCATGGTCTGTCCCTGCTTCCTGTGTGGGGCGTGGCCGCTGTCCACAACGGCCGATGGTGCGAACGTATTCCGCCCGCATGGCGCACGGAGCCGGTCCGTGCGTGCGTGGGCGTGTTCCGCGCGCGTACCCATGTGGCCACCGCGCACACCTGCCGACAGACTGTCCTCATGACGGATGCCAAGACGTACGACGTAGTAGTCATCGGTGCGGGCCCCGTGGGGGAGAACGTCGCGGACCGGGCCCGCGCGGCGGGCCTGAGCGCCGCGATCGTGGAGAGCGAACTCGTCGGGGGCGAATGCTCCTATTGGGCGTGCATGCCCAGCAAGGCCCTGCTGCGCCCCGTCATCGCCCGCGCGGACGCCCGCCGCGTCCCCGGGCTGCGCCGGTCCGTGGCCGGCCCGCTGGACACGGCCGAGGTCCTCGCGCACCGCGACGACTACACCTCGCACTGGAAGGACGACGGCCAGGTCGGCTGGCTGGAGGGCGTCGGCGTCGACCTGTACCGGGGCCACGGCCGGCTCACGGGCCCCCGCAAGGTCACCGTCTCCGGCACGGACGGCACCGAGACCCCGCTCCAGGCCCGCCACGCGGTCGCCGTCTGCACCGGCACCCGCGCGGCCCTGCCCGGCCTGCCGGGCCTCGCCGACGTCAAGCCCTGGACGAGCCGCGAGGCGACCGCCGCGGACCACGTGCCCGGCAGCCTCCTGGTGGTGGGCGGCGGTGTCGTCGCCGTGGAGATGGCCACCGCCTGGCAGGCGCTCGGATCGAGCGTGACGGTGCTGGTGCGCGGCGGCGGCCTGCTGCCCCGCATGGAGCCGTTCGCGGGCGAGCTGGTCCAGGAGGCCCTGACGGAGGCGAGCGCCGAGATCCGCTGCGGCGTCTCTGTCACCGCCGTCACCCGCGAGAACGGCACCGTCACGGCCACCCTCGACGATGGGACGACCCTCCGGGCCGACGAGATCCTCTTCGCCACGGGCCGCGCCCCGCGCACGGACGACATCGGCCTGGAGACGGTGGGCCTGGAGCCCGGCTCGTGGCTGCCGGTCGACGAGAGCCTGCGCGTGGAGAGCAGCGACTGGCTGTACGCGGTGGGCGACGTGAACCACCGCGCGCTCCTCACCCACCAGGGCAAGTACCAGGCCCGCATCGCGGGCGCCGCCATCGCCGCCCGCGCCCAGGGCGTCCCGCTCCTGGAGAGCGACCGCTGGGGCGCCCACTCCGCCACCGCCGACCACGCCGCCGTCCCGCAAGTGGTCTTCACCGACCCCGAGGCGGCCTCGGCGGGCCTGACCCTGGCGGAGGCCGAGTCCGCGGGCCACCGCGTCCGGGCCGTCGACTACGACATGGCGGGCGTCGCCGGAGCGGGCCTCTACGCCGACGGCTACCGCGGCCGCGCCCGCATGGTCGTCGACCTGGACCGCGAGATCCTGCTCGGCGTCACCTTCGTCGGCCCCGGCGTCGGCGAACTCATCCACTCCGCGACGATGGCGGTGGCGGGCGAGATCCCCCTGGACCGCCTGTGGCACGCGGTACCGGCCTACCCGACCATCAGCGAGGTGTGGCTGCGGCTCCTGGAGACGTACCGCGGCTGATCCAGGACGACGGGAGCAGGGGCGTAGGCGGCAGGACGTAGGTCCAGCGCCCCATGTGCGCGGCGGAACCGCTGATTAGGGTCGGCGTTCATGCAGACCACGGAAGACACGCACCGCGATACGACGGCGCGTCAGCGCGACACCCTCGAACGCCTCGCCCAGGAACGGGACATCTGGGTGTCGACGGCACATCCGGACCACGGCCCCCACCAAGTGCCCCTGTGGTTCCGGTGGGACGGGCGGGCGGTCTGGATGTGCACGTCGGCGACGTCCGCGACCGCGCGCAACCTCCGCGAGGAGCCCCGGGTGCGCCTGGCGCTGCCGGACACCGCCGACGTGGTGCTCCTGCGGGGCGAGGCGGAGTGCTTTGCCGACCAGGAGGTGCCGGAGCAGGCGGCGGAGGCGTTCACCGAGAAGTTCGGGTGGGATCCCCGCAAGGAGGAAGGCTCCTTCCTGTACATACGGGTGGCGCCGAAGACCGTCCTGGCCTGGCGCGACGAGGGGGAGCTGCGCGGCAGAGTCATCATGCGCGAGGGTGCGTGGCTCGCCTGACATCCACCGCCACGCACCCCCCCGGGTGGCGGTCAGCTGCTCGCGTAGACGTCCTCGACATAGCGCCCCTCGGCGACCAGGTCACGCCACCAGGCCTCGGCCCCGGCCGCGTCGCCGCCCGCGAACTTCGTGCGCAACCGCTGGAACGCCTCCCGCACGCCGGGAGCCATCCGGGAGCCGTCACCGCAGACATGGACCACGGCCCCGGCCTCCAGCAGCCGCCAGACCTCCTCGGCCTCGGCCGCGATCCGGTGCTGCACGAAGAGCACGTCACCCTCGGGGGCCTTGGAGTAGGCGGGGCGCATGGACACCGCGCCCGCGCGTTCGGCGTCCTCCAGCTCCGCCCGGTGCAGATAGTCGACGTCGGGGTGGTCGCAGCCGAAGTAGCAGAGCGCGGGGGCAAGTTCGGCGCCCTCGCGCAGCTGGCTCAGGCGGTCGGCGATGGCCCCGCGGAAGGGGGCGAGGCCCGTGCCCGCGCCGACCATGATGACCGGCGTACGCCCGTCGCGGGGGAGGCGGAAGGAGTCCCGGCAGGGCTGCACGCGCGCGTAAAGGGTGTCCCCGGCCCGCAGGCGATGCAGGTAGGAGGAGCTGGTGCCGCGGAAGTTCCCGCGCCCCGAGCGGTCCGGTGCCGAGAGGAGCGAGACCATCAGGTCGGCGTGGTCCGCCGAGACGGCGGGCGACGACGAGATGGAGTAGTGGCGGGTCCGGATCGGCGGCAGCAGTTCGAGCAGCACCGGCCAGGGCAGCTGCCCCCGCAGCGCCGGGTGGTCCTCGACCAGATCGAGCAGGCTGCCCTGCCGCGCGGCCAACCCCTCTCGATCGGCGGCCAGTTGCTCCAGGGCGACCCGCTCGGGCGGGCACGGGTTGTGCGCGGCGAGCAGGGCGGCCTGGTCCACGGTCGGTGCGTCACGCAACTCCACGTAACGGCTGAGGAGTTCACGGGCGGCGATCGGCCGGTCCAGCGGCAGGGTGGCCCGGCCCGGCTTGTGTGCCCGGATGTTCAGGACCGCCTCCAGGTCGACACCGAGCGCCCGCGCCGCGCGCTCGACCGACTCCGGCTCGTTGACCGGGAGAACGCTCAGATGGTCGGCGGTGCGGTAGGTCACACCGTCGGGGAGCGCGACGCGCAGGAACCGCTTCGGGCGGGCGAGCGGGTGCGCGGGGTCGACGAGATCGGCGCCCTCCACGACCGTCATCGCCACCGTGCCGTGCCGCGCCGCCAGCGCGTCCAGCGGCCCGCCGGTGACCTCCACGACGTCATAGGCCCTGGCCGGGGCGGCAGTGTCGCTCATACCTACGCTCTTGGGGTCGCCGTAGCGCTCCAGCAGCGTGCGGCGCAGCGCCGAGGCGAAGCGCCGCACGGCACCGGCCAGGTCACCGGAGGCATCGGCTTCCACGCGCTCCATCAGACGGGCCCCGCCCGACGCCGCGAGCCCGTCGTCGATGAGGGTCGGCACCCGCTGGTAGGTCGCGGCCCAGTTCCGGTCCCCGACCCCGAGGACCGCGTACGGCACTCCGGCGACGGTCCCCGGCGCCGCTCCCGCCGCCAGCCAGGACATGAACTCGCCCGCGTCATCGGTGGGTTGGCCGTTGTACGAGGCGGCGACGATCACCACCGGCGACCCGGCGGACAGGGTGCCGACCGCTTCGTCCAGGGACGAGACCCGTACGTCGAAGCCCAGCTCCGCCGCCTGCTCGCCCAGTTGCTCCGCGTACGCGCGGCAGGTCCCGAAGTTGGAGCCGTGCAGGAACGTCAGCGCGGTCCCTTCCGGCACCCGGGTCGGCAGGCCGTCCTGCGGCCCCTCGGACGTGCCCGCCCCCTCCGCCGAACCGGCCGGGCCCGCGAGCGAGGCCAGCTCGCGCAGCGCGGACCGGCTCCGCTCGCGGTCCTCGGGCGTGCGGGCGGCCAGGGTCATGGTGAAGCCGTCGGGCTTGAGGGTGAGGGCCTCCTTGACCTTCAGGTCATAGCCCGCGTGGTCGATGAACCGGTAGCGGTGCACGAGCATGCCGAGCAGCATCGTGGCCTCGTGCAGTGCGAACTGCCGCCCGATACAGGCGCGTTCACCCGTCCCGAACGGCTTGTACGCATGCGGCGAGCGCGCCGCCTCCGCCTCGGGGGCGAAGCGCTCCGGATCGAACTCCTCGACGTTGTCGCCCCACACCGGATCGCGGTGCAGCATCGGGGTCAGCACCACCACGAACTCACCGGCCCTCACCAGGTGCCGCCCGCCGATCGTCGTGTCGACGCGGGCCCGGCGCTGGAACGCGGGAGCGGTGGGCCACAGCCGCAGCGCCTCGTTGAGGACCTGACGTACGTAACGCAGCCTGCCCACGTCCTCGTACGACGGCTCGGGATCCGGCGTGTCGCCCCACACCGCGTCCACCTCGGCCTGGGCGCGGTGCAGGGCCGCCGGATTCTTCAGCAGATGGTAGAGAGCGAAGGCGAGCGTGCCCGAGGTCGTCTCGTGCCCGGCGATCAGGAAGGTGATGACCTGATTGCGGATGTTGGCCTCGTCCAGGGCCTCACCGCTCTCGGGGTGGGGGGAGTTGAGCATCAGGCCGAGCAGATCGTCGGTGGAGGTGTCACCCGCCGCCTTGCGGGCCCCGATCACCTCGTCGACGACCCGCGCGAGGAAGGCGGCGTCGGCGGCGAACCGCTCGTCCTCCGCGGCGTAGTCCCCGCCCGGCACCCGCGCCAGCTTCGCCTGACTGTGCGCCAGCGCCCGTACCAGCGCCTCGACGAAGGGATGCGGATCGGTGCGGGCGAAGGACTCGAAGTCGTAGCCGAAACCGGACAGGCCGATGGTGTCAAGCGTCATCCTCGTCATGTCCTCCGACACGCCCACCGGGGCCGACTCGGCCGCGCCCGGCGCGAACCGGCCGTCCCAGGAGGCGATGAGGCGCCGGGCCACGCGCAGCATGTGGGGGTGGTACGTACGCATCGAGTTCATGGCGAAGGCCGGGAGGAGGATGTCGTGTGCCTTGGCCCAGTTCGGCTCGTCGTCGTACGCCGTGAACAGACCGTCACCCGCGATGCCGCGGACGTTCTGCAGGGCGGGCCCGACGCCCTTGGCGAAACGCGTCTCGTCGGACAGCTCCTCGACCAGCTCCAAGGAGGAGGCCCAGACGACATCGCGCCCGTGATGGCGGCGGACGTACAGCGGGCCGTGCCGCCGCGCCAGCTCCACCGCCTGCTGAACGGGGGTGCTGCTCAGTCCGGTTGCCGTGACGTCGACGATGGTGGGGGATTCGCTCATGGCAGGTGCCTCTTCCCTGGGGTGCGGGGGAGTTGAGCGCCCGCTGCGCCGGGCGCCGCCTCCACCGTCGCGCGCCCCGGCCGACGGTCCGCCCCGAGAACTACGTAATCTTGTAGGAGCCTTTTGCCCGCCGCGGCTTGCGCGAGCAGGGGTGACGTGTTCCAGGGGCGCAGAGGAGGTACGGACGTGTCCCGTTCGGAGGGGCCACAGGTCAGGCCAAGGGTGGCGGACGCGGCCATCTGGCGGGGCAGGTTCCTGAGCCTGCTCGACCGCTCCCCGGCGCCGACCGCCATCAGCAGCAGCGACGGGCTTGTCACGGTCGCCAACCCCGCCTTCGCCGGAGCCCTGGGACTCCGTCCAGGCCGGGTCGCGAACCGGCTCCTCCTGGACCTGCTCACGCCCACCAACCGACAGCAGCTCCGCAAGCTCGACGAAGCCATGCGCTCCGGCCGCAGGTCCCGCTACCCCGTCGAGGTGAGCTGGACGAGGGAGGGCTCGGCCCGCCATGGACAGCTGACCGTGGAGCCGGTCACCGACCCGCTGGAGGACACGCCGCCCCTGCTGGTGACGTTGCGCGTGGCGGAGGAGCGGGGACCGGGCCCCGGCGGCGGCGCGGCAGCGGGCCCCGGCGACGCGGGGGAGGAGTTCGCGCACCCCTCCCTGAGTACGCAGGAGGCGCGCATCCTGCGCCTGGTCGCGGGCGGCGCCACGACCTCGGTCGTCGCGCGGTCGGTCGGCATCGGCGTCGACGGCGTCAACTACCACCTGACACGGCTGTGCCGCCGCTTCCGCGCCCCGAACCGGACGGCGCTGGTGGCCCGGGCGTACGTCCTGGGCCTCCTCGCCCCGACCGCGTGGCCGCCGGCGGTAGCGGCACCAGCCGCACGGCAGGGCCCGGCACCGGGCGGGCACCGTGGCGGTGCTGTGGACGGTGGGGGCTGAGCGTCTGGCGCTCTGGTGGGGGGAGCTTCGCCGGCGCCTCGTCCCACCGTCGGCGTCGGCACCGCCGGTGCCGGGGTGGGGCCCACCGGCCTGATGGCGCGGCGCCCGGTCCGGGCGGTTAGCCTGGTGGCAGCGGTGATCGGTCACTCCGGCGCCGCGCGGCGGTGGGGCCCGCCGTACCCGAACCGCGGCGAAGGATGCCGCCAACGGTCCCTACTTGCGAACGAGTGTCGCCCGCCGACGGGTGACGGCGAGTAGGAGGCGTACGCCCATGGAAGCCCAGCCGCCGAAGGCGTTCGGCGAACCCACGGATCCCGATATCGACCCGCCCGTGCCCGCGTCCCCGCCCGTGCCCGCTCCGGCGCCCGGGACGCCGCGTCGAGGCGGGCCGGCGCGCGGCCAGGGGCAGATCCTCGCCGCCGTGGCGGCGGGCGGCGCCATCGGGGCGGCGGCCCGCTACGGCGCCTCCCTCCTCTGGCCGACGCCCGCCGACGGCTTCCCCTGGACGACCTTCGCGGTGAACGCCGTCGGATGCGCGGTCATCGGCGTCTTCATGGTGCTGATCACCGACGTGTGGACGGCACACCGCCTGGTGCGGCCGTTCTTCGGCACGGGCGTGCTCGGCGGCTTCACCACCTTCTCGACGTACGCGGTGGACGTCGAGCGCCTCGTCGGCGGCGGCCACGCCCGCATGGGCCTCGCCTACCTGGCCCTGACCCTGGTCGCGGCGCTCGCCGCGGTGTGGGGCGGGGCCTGGGCGACCCGCCGCCTGGTGGCATGGCGGCGCTCATGACGAGGCTGACCGGCACGGCGCTCCGGGTGCGCCGGTACCGGGGACGGGAGAAGCCGCGGTGAACTGGCTGTTCGTCATCGCCGGAGCGATGGTCGGCGCGCCGCTGCGCTATCTGACCGACCGCACCGTGCAAAGACGCCACGACACGGCCTTCCCCTGGGGAACCCTCACCGTCAACGTCGTGGGGAGCCTGGTACTCGGCGTACTCACCGGGGCCGTCACGGCGGGCGCGGCCTCCTCCCCGGCGCAGCTGTTCCTCGGCACCGGCCTGTGCGGCGCCCTGACCACGTACTCGACGTTCTCGTACGAGACGCTGCGGCTTGCCGAGGAGGGGGCGGGTCTCTACGCCGTCGCCAACGCGCTCAGCAGCGTCGCCGCGAGCCTCGGCGCGGCGTTCACGGGAGTGGCCGTCGCCGAGGCCATCTGGCTGTGACGGCAGGCTTCACGGCCTCACGTCTTGGAACCAGCGCTTCAGCGCTCAGGCCGCCCGGCGCCTCAGCACCGAGGAGACCTCGGCCGCCCACCTCCACGGCGCCGCCGTGCCGCCGGGCGCGGAGTTGAAGTACTCCCAGCCGGCCACACCGCCGAAGCCGGGATGCTTGGCGGTGAGCGCGCGGAGCGTCGACTTGAGCGTCGTCATGCCGACATAGCCGCTGCCGCCGTTGGCCGGTGAGGTGAGCGTGCCCGCGACCACCTTGGACGCGGGAATCAGCCCGCGCGCGATGATGGCGTCGTAATCGGCCGTGGAGTTCATCCGGCCCCAGCCGTTGTAGAACTGGGCGTTGAACCACGCGATGTCACCACCCCGGCTGCGGTAAAGCGCGTCGTAGTCGAAGCCGGAGAGATTTCCACCGCCCTTGAGCGCGCTGCCGACCGGCGCGAGCGTAATGAGGAAATCGGCGCCGAAGTCGGCGCGCAGCGCGCTGATGACGCGCTCGATTCCGGCCAGCGACATGTCTTCCTCGACATCGAGGTCGACGCCGTCGAGGTCGTACCGCCGGATGAAGTCCCGCAACAGCGGGTAATACGTGTCGAATTCGTTGTCGAGCCGGGTGAAGCTGCCCGGCGCCGCGCCGCCGATCATCGCGAGCACGTGGACGCCCTTGCCCTGCATGGTCTTCAGATCCCGCCACATCCGGTCGTACTTGGCCGAGTGCGGCGGGTCGTCGTTCAAGTGCACCGGCGCGTAAGGCCCGTTGAGGTCATTGAGGTGCACCGCGGCCACCAGTACGTCCGTCACGCCGGTGTTGCGCTCGGTGAGCGCGAGCGGCGACACGTACGTGCCATTCGTGTACTGCGTCTGGTAATAGACGACCACGCGCTTCCCCGGCCCGGCGGGTTTCCTCGCCGCCATCGCCGTACCACTCGATGCGGCGGCGGCCGCCAGTGCCGCGAGCAGGACGCTGCGCCTCTTCATGCTCATCGCTCCCCTGAGTCGAAGTCGCCGCAATTCTTACGGGGGGCCGCGGCGAATCGCTAGGGAGAGACAGAACTAATGCGCATTAGTTGGTGAGTTGACGAGTTCGTGGCGGAGCTGGACGACGCCGCTGCCGAAGGTCCGCGTCCCGGCGAGCCGCAGGCCGGCCTTCACCTCCGGCGCCAGGAACATGGGCTTCCCGCGGCCGATCAGGACCGGGTGGACGTAGGTGTGGATCTCGTCGACAAGGCCCAGGCGCAGGAAGGACGCGGCGAGATCGGCCCCGCCGACGACGAGGTCACGGCCCGCCTTCTCCTTGAGCGCCAGGATCTCCTCGGGCACCACCTCGCGCACGATGGTGGTGTTCCAGCCCGCCTCCCGCAGGGTGCGCGAGAAGACGTACTTGGGCGTGTCCCGCCAGATCCCGGCGAACTCCGCCTCCACCTCGCTGCCGCCCGGATCCTGGTCCGCGGTCGGCCAGTAATCGGCCATGAGCTGCCAGGTCACGCGGCCCTCGAGGAAGGCGCCCAGCGTCTTGCACCAGTCATTGAAGTGGCGGTGCAGCTCGTCGTCGACCACGTGCCAGTCGATCTCGCGGTCCGGTCCCTCCATGAACCCGTCGAGGGACACCGACATCGACAAGATGATCTTTCGCATGGCGTTCCTCGCGGTAGTCGTCGCCCTCATTTGCGACGATACGCCGGAGGCCGCCGCGGGGCAGTGCGGCGGACCCGGCCACGCGCCCCGCCCGCCCGGACCGCTCTCGACGTCACCGCGCGATACGGCCGATGCCCGGACGGGTGACTGACGTGCGGCGCCCCCGGGGCTAGGTTGTGCGGCATGAGCAATCTTGAGCGCGAGGCGGTTCCGAGCCGATGCGGCGGCCGGGGGTTCGTCGTCGCGGAACCGGTACGGGAACTCCTCAGCCCCCGGCGCGTCAAGCTCGGCGAGTCCACCGAGGTCCGCCGACTGCTGCCCAACCTCGGGCGCCGCATGGTCGGCGCCTGGTGCTTCGTCGACCACTACGGCCCCGACGACATCGCGGACGAGCCCGGCATGCAGGTGCCGCCCCACCCGCACATGGGTCTGCAGACGGTCAGCTGGCTGCACGACGGCGAGGTCCTGCACCGCGACTCCACGGGGAGCCTGCAGACCGTCCGCCCCCGCGAGCTGGGCCTGATGACCTCGGGCCGGGCCATCTCCCACTCCGAGGAGAGCCCGCGCCCGCACGCCCGCTACCTGCACGGCGCGCAACTGTGGGTCGCCCTCCCCGACGCCGACCGCCACACGGCCCCGCGCTTCGAGCACCACGCGGAGCTGCCCCGGGTCACCGCGCCGGGCCTAAGCGCGACGCTGATCCTGGGCGGTCTCGACGGAGCGACCTCGCCAGGCACGACGTACACCCCGCTCGTCGGCGCGGACCTCACCCTGGCCGACGGCGCGGACGTACGCCTCCCGCTGGACCCGGACTTCGAGTACGCGGTCCTCTCCATGTCCGGCGAGGCCCACGTCGACGGCGTCCCGGTCCTCCCCGGCTCCATGCTCTACCTGGGCTGCGGCCGCACCGAACTCCCGCTGCGCGCCGAGTCGAACGCGTCCGTGATGCTCCTGGGCGGCGAACCGTTCGAGGAGGAACTGGTCATGTGGTGGAACTTCGTGGGCCGCAGCCATGAGGAGATCGAGCAGGCGCGGAGTGACTGGACGACGGGCACCCGCTTCGGCGAGGTAAAGGGTTACGACGGCCCGCCGCTACCCGCCCCGCAACTGCCGCCGGTCGCCCTGAAACCGCGGGGACGGGTGCGTTGAGCTGTCGTGCGGAGTGCCGAGTGGTGCTCCGCACATGCTCAAGTTACGCGCGAGTTGAGACGGCCCCGGGTCTGACGAACGAGTTGGCGGGCGCGTCCGGCGGTCAGGACCGACCGCAGCGGGGCCAGGGGGCGAAGCGGTGTGCCGAGCAGGCGCGGATCGAGGTACGGCACCCAGCCGGTGGCGCGCGGGTGGTAGCGGGGTGGGCCGAGGCAGATGCGCTTGGTGACCACCCACCGGGTCTCCGGCCCACTGTTGGGACGAGTGGCATGAAGATGGTCGCCCGCGAAGAGCAGCAGGTCACCCGGGTCGAGCTGGACTTCCACCGGTTCGCCGACCGCTTGGCCGGGGAGCAGCCGTACCCCCTCGTGGAGCAGCGAGCGCCGATATGCCCCGGGCCAGATGAGCAGGCCGTTGTCGCGGCGGACCCGGCTGAGAGCCATCCAGAGGTTGACGGAATTGACGGCCGTGTTGAACCACGAGTCCACGTGGGCGCCGGTCGGGACCATGAAGCCGGTGTACTCGTCCAGTTCTTCTTCCCGGCCGTTAACAGTGGCCCTTGGGGGCATGATCCGTACACCCAGGTGGTCGCTGACGTACACCTTGCGGCTCTGCGGCGGGAGCAGGTCGGTGAAGCGCAGCAGCAGGTGACGTGCGGCGGGTCTGAGGCGACGGTCCAGGTCGTCGCGGACGGCGCGCAACTGATCGATGTCGGCGACGGTGTGGATGTGCTCCAGCCCTCGCTCCGACACCTGCTCGGCGGCCTCCGGCGAGACGGTGGAGGCGATGGCTGCCAGTGCCGCCCGGGTCCATGATCCTGTGGGGGTGAGCTGTGCGAGACCGTCCCGGACGACCACCATCCGGCCGTCGAGGACGTGGCGGAGATCGAGTTCGTCGAGGGAGCGGTGTGAGGTCACGGCGGGCAAGCTGCTTCTCCCTGTCTCGGACCTGATTTCAGGCGGGCGGCTTGGAAGCACGGAGAGAGAAGGACAGGGGTATGGACGGCAGACCATCCGGCAGCCGCCACCAGTATTCGTCGTGCGCCACCATGCAGGGGAGCATTCGCCAAGCCACGAAGGGCCATTCGTGAAGGAATTCGATGGTCAGTCCCGCGGACGCCAGGGCGCTGACGATCTCGCCGAGTGAGTGTCCCCAGGCGTATTCGACTCCCGGCACCTCGCGGTCCGGTACAGCCGTGGGACTGCGGTACTCGAAGGAAAGGGGCTCCGGTTCACCGAAGTACGAGTAGCGGAGGCGTAATTCGGCTGTGTCGAGGCGGTTGTCGAGCATCCAGGCCGCGGGGTGGGACTCGAAGACGTAGACGAAGCCGCCCGGTGCGACGAAGTGGGCGACGACCTCGGCCCAGCGGCGCAGATCGGGCAGCCAGCCCAGCACACCGTGAGAGGTGTAGACGATGTCGAAATGGCCGTCCAGATGGTCGGGCAGTGCCAGGACATCCGCCTCCACGAAGACCGCCGACGGGTCGATGTCGGCGGCCAGGGAGCGCGCCGTCGCCACGCCCTCGGCGGCGAAGTCGACACCGGTCACCCGGGCACCCAGCCGCGCCCAGGAGAGTGTGTCGATGCCGACATGGCACTGCAGGTGCAGCAGCGAGCGGCCGCGCACCTCACCGACCTCAGCACGTTCAAGTGCGCGCATGCGTGAGCCGCCGACCCGGAAACCGGCCAGGTCGTACTGGGCCGACGCGGCCTTCAATGGCGTCCACAGGCGCCACAATTCGCGATTGTTGCGCAGGTACGCCTCTGGGTCACGAGTCCCACGGGGCAGGTCGGCCGCGTTCACGCCGGCAGCTCGTACACGCTGACGTGGTAGTTGCTGCTGTCGGTGAACGGGCCCCCGGACCAGCCGCCGAACCGTTGGCGCAGCCGCAGGCCGGCCATGGCGGCCATCAGGTCGAGTTCGCCGGCAGAGGCGTAGCGGAAGGCCACCCGGATGTGCCGGACCTCGCCGTCGTGGACGACCTGGTAGTCGGAGGTGTAGCGCTGGGTCGCCGGGTGGATCCGGCGGATACGCGTGACCGCGTCGCCGCCGGCCGCCCGGACGGGCTGGGCATCAGCCCCGGCTTTGGCGGCCAGGGCCTCCGGAAGATGCGCGTCCAGGACGAAGAGCCCGCCCGGGAGCAACCGCGCCGCGGCCCGGGCCAGGCAGTGGATCTGTGCTTCCTGGGAGGTCAGTTCGGAGAACGTGCCGTTGACCACGTAGATCATCCCGAACCGGCCGTCGTGGTCCACATCGGAGAAGTCGCCGATGCTGATGGCGATGTCGGTTCCCCCGGTCTTGGCGCGGAGTTGTTCGACCATGGCCTTCGCGGCATCGATGCCGTGGAGGTCGTGCCCGAGCGCCGCGAGCGGAAGGGCTATCCGCCCTGTGCCGATGCCCAGTTCGAGCATGGGACCTTCCGGTGCGGTCGCCGCCAGCCGGTCGAGCAGGGAGACCGTCGCGTCGGTGGTGGCCGTCGGCGGGGTGAACCAGTCGTCGTAGTGGTCGGCCAGGTCCACGGCGTAATCGGGGCTCGGGGGCATGCTGCTCCTCTGTGAGTGGTTCAGCCGAAGGGGTGCGGCGGAATACGCGAGCCGAGGGGAGAGGCGGACGGCAGCGGCAGGGCGCCGGGGGCGATCAGCCGGACGACGGCCGTACCGGAGGCGGCGAACGCGGCGGGGGTCGTGTCGACCGCGATCACGTCCTGGCCGGTGTGCTCGGAGAGCAGACGCACAGGGTCCACCGGCCCCTGCCTGGTCGGGCACCGGTCTGCCGTGGTGTGCGGAAGCCAACGCGCCATCGCGTCCTGGCAGCCGAGATACGTCCACACCGCGTGCTGGACCGCGGAGACCGGTCTGTCGCCGGGTAAGGGCCGCCCGCGGACCCGTCGGGCCGCCGGCGTGCTCATGCTCCAGCGGACCATGAGCGCCTCGTGGGCCGCGCGGGCGATCAGCTCCGCATCCTGCCCTGGAGGGCCGCAACGAGCACCGAAGGTCTGCTCGGTGTGCTCGGGCGTGTGCAGACAGATCGCGACGGCGTGGCAGCCGGGCGCGGGCAGGGTGAAGGCGGTCGCCCGCAGTCCGAGGTGCTCGCATACGCGGCGCAGGGGGAGGGGCAGTTCGTCGTGTACGGGCCGGCGGCGGGGCGGATGCCGTGCCGGATCCTGCCAGCTCCGGCGGAGCAGATCGCGTTCGAGTGTCTCCCAGGCGGCATGCTCGACGGCGGTGCCCGGGTCGGGGTGGGCCGCGAGGCCCGTGGAGCCGGCCCGGTCGGGCGCCGCGCAACCCGCGGGCGGCCGGTGCTGCAAATAGGCCAGACCTGCCGGAACCAGTACTTCCGAACCGGAGAGCAGGGAGCGTCCGGTGACCCACAGCTGGCGCACGCTCCGGGTGTCCGGCCCGGACCAGGGCGCGGGGTCCAGGGCGGGAGCGCCTCGACGGACCAGCTCGGCGTGGTCGGCGAGCAGAGTGCGGGACTCCTCGGCGGCGCGGCCCGCCAGCACGTTGCCCAGGCGCTCCAGCAGTTCGCCGCGGGCCCGTACGGCGACATCGTCGGGGTGCGCCCCCGAAGCGCTGCCGATCAGGACGTGGTCGCCCCCGGCGCTGTCCGTGGCGGCGAACAGCGCGCTGCGGGCGGCGACCCGCCCGAAGAGCACCGCGGGTTCGACGGGGAACGGTGCGAAGACCTGGGGTGCCCACGCGGTCGGGGAGGAGGGAGCTGCGGGCTGTGGCATCGGCGTGGCTCCGGGGTGTCGGGTCAGACGGCGATGGTCCTCAGCAGGGCGGCACACTCCTCCAGCACGGTCAGCCCGTGTCCGGTGAGCAGTGAGGTACGGTCCCGAAGGGTGCCGATCGCCTGCCGCGCCCTCTTCACCAGCAGGGCCCGGCGGGCGTCCAGAACGTCCGCGGCCGAGGTGTCGCCGCCGAGAAGCAGCGCGTAGAGCGCGCTGCTCCGGGTCAGGACGACCATTTGCTGGAACAGCCCCGCCACAGGCCGGGGATCGGCGCGCAGGGGGGTGCGCAGAGGATGCGCGGAGTCCGCTGCCGGGGTGAGGAACGGAGCGCTCAGCTGGGCGGCGTTGCAGCGGGTGTGGGTGCCTTCGTGCACCAGTGCCTCCGCGCACCGCACCGGACCGGGCAGCCCGCGGGGACTGGTGCGCAGCCGCGACCGGTTGACGTAGATGGCGCCATGAGTCGTGAAGTCGGTGAAGCCGTCGATCGCCGGGCCCTCCAAGAGAGCCACTTGCGCGACACCGATGCGCAGTTCGCTCAGCATCAGCGGCCAGGTGGCCGCCAGCCGCGCGATGCTCTCGTCGAGTACGGCCCGGTCCGATCGCTGCCAGGACGTCACCCGGGAGCCCTCGGAGACGTCGGCTCCGCTTGGCAGCGCGGACAGTGCGCGGGTCACCGATCGGACGAGGTGGGAGGACGGCTCCGCGGGCGCCAGGCTCTCCCGGGCCTCGGTGTCACGCATGCTGCGCAAGATCGCCGAAGGAGCGAGTCCTGGCTCCGTCCGAAGGGCGAACGCGGCGGCCACCACGGCGGGATGCGCCTGCGGCGGCGCGGGGAGTCCCGCCGCCGTCAGGACGGAACAGACCACTCGATGGACCGCTCCCTCATCTCGCACCGCCTCGCGCGTGTCGGGTGCTACTCGCAGCAACTGCTCACCTCCACGCGTTCGCTCTCTCTCCGCGGCAAGGACTCTCCGGGGTAGGGGCCGGTGCCGTGTCCGGCCAAGGCCCGTCCTTCGCCGGACTGCCGGGGCTCCGACGGAACGAACCTGGCCGACAGAAGCACCGGCGCAACGGGCGGGGTGCGACCTGTCCGGACTACTCAGTTCAGTCCTGGTCCGGAATGTCGATCATGAGCGCGTACTCGGGGAGTTCCTCGGTGACCTGCTCGATGTCCTCGTTCTCCACGATGTCCTCCATGGCTGCTCGCGGGCCCGGTGGATGCGTCGGGTGACGCCCCGATCAGAAGTACCGCACACCAGGACGGCACACCATCGGGGGAGAAAGGCCGGTGCGGGAACCGGACAGGTCTGGGTTTCCGTGCTCCGGCCCGCCCGCCACGGCATGGAACAGGCGAACGGCGTCCCGGTGACCGGCCCTTGTCGATGCGCGTGTGACGCGTGGGGCGCCATGGGCCCTGCCGGCCCGTCAAATCTGGCTGGCAAGGGTGAGGCCGGGCCCGCTCGTGCGCTGCCGTGCGCCCCTGTGTGCCACGGCCGCCCGGTGGCGGGCATTGTGCCCCGACGCCCCGCTGCGGAGCATGGGTGTCCCTCACCGGCATCTCGGAGGCCCATCCAGTCATGCGGATCGCCTACCTGCACTCCGGCAGCATCCCCTCCGTCTACGCGAACGGCGTCCACGTCATGCGGATGTGCGATGCCTTCACCGACGCCGGGCACGAGGTCGTCCTCTACGCGCTGCCGGGGACCGTGCCCGCCGGCGACGTGCACCGCTACTACGGCACCCGCAACCGCTTCGAGGTGCGGAGCATCGCTCAGCCCGCCCTGCGGGGGCTCGGCGTATGGATCCGTGCCTGGCGGATCCGCGCCGACCTCCACCGACGAGGCACCCCCGATCTGCTGTACGGACGAGACCTGCGCGCTCTGCTCGTCTCGTCGGGCCTGGCCCCCCTGGTGTACGAAACGCATCTGATGTGGCCGCGGCGGATCGTCCGGAGGATCGAGGGCGTCCTGTTCCGCAGAAGGAACCTGCGACGCGTGGTTTTCGTGTCCCAGGCGCTCGCCGACGACTACCATCGCGTCTTTCCGGAGCTCGTCTCGTCGCGGTGGGCGGATCTGGTGACGGCTCATGACTGTGCCGACCCCGCCCCGGCCGACGGGCCGGTGGCAGACCTGCCGGGCCGCCCGGAGGCACCGAAGATCGGCTACGTCGGTCATCTGTACCCGGGCCGCGGCACCGACGTCATTCTCGAACTCGCCGCCCGCGTACCCGAGGCCGACTTCCATCTGGTCGGCGGCACCGCGGCCGACCGCGCCCACTGGCAGAGCCGCTGCACACGCCCCAACGTCTACTTCCACGGACATCTCCCGCCTGCCGAGCTGGCCCCCTACCAGCGTGCGTTCGAGGTCGTCCTGGCGCCTTACCAGCGCCGGACGTACTGTGCCGGAGGCGTGGGCGAGATCAGCCGTTGGGTATCGCCGATGAAGCTGTTCGAGTACATGTCCTACGGCAAGGCGGTCATCGCCTCTGATCTGCCGGTACTCCGGGAGATTCTGACCGACGGAGTCAACTGCCTGCTCTGCCCGTCGGACTCCGCCGAGACCTGGGCGGCCGCGGTCAAGAGGCTCGTCGGTGATGAAAACCTGCGCGCCACCCTGGGCGGCGAGGCACGACGGCAGCTCCACGACCGGCACACCTGGCGGATCCGGGCCGACCGGGTGCTGGCCGGGCTCGGCGACACAACCAGGTCGCGGCCTTGACGCGGGCCGTGGTGACCGGCGCCGCCGGCTTCATCGGCTCCCACCTCTGTGCTCACCTGCTCGCGTCCGGTGACAGCGTCCTCGGCATCGACTCGCTCACCGACTACTACGACCCGGCACTGAAAGAACGCAACCTGCGCGACCTGATCCCGCACCCGTCCTTCGCCTTCCGCCGCGGGGACCTGCTGGAAGCCGCTCTCGAACCCCTCCTCGACGGAGCGGATGTCGTCTACCACCTGGCCGGTCAACCAGGCGTACGGCCCTCATGGGGAAAAGACTTCGAGCTGTATGCCCGTCGTAATGTGCTCGCCTCGCAAAGGCTCCTGGAAGCAATGCGGGACCGACCGTTGCGGAAGTTCGTCTACGCCTCCAGTTCCTCCGTGTACGGCGACGCCCCGGTCATTCCCACGGGCGAGTCGGTGTGCCCCCGGCCGCTCACGCCGTACGGCGTGACCAAGCTGTCGGCGGAACATCTGTGCGAGGTCTATCGGATGAGCTTTGGCCTGCCCGCGGTGTCGCTACGCCTGTTCAGCGTGTACGGCCCGCGGCAGAGGCCCGACATGGCCCTGGCCCGGCTGATCGAAGCGGCGCTCACCGGCGGGCCCTTCCCGCTCCACGGGAACGGCGAGCAGGTCCGCGACTTCACCTACGTGCGCGATGTCGTCACGGCGATGCGGGACGCGGCCTGTTCCTCTTTCACCGGCGTGGCCAACCTCGGCGGTGACGCCCCGGTGTCCATGAAGCACGCCATCGCGGCCGTCGAGCGTCTAGTCGGCCCGGTGAACCTGGATCCACGGCCCGGCAGCCGTGGCGAGGCCCGGCACACCGCGGCCGACATCGCCCTGGCGGCGCGGGCATTCGGATATCGGCCCCGCACGGAGCTGGACGACGGCCTGGCGGCGATGGCCGACCAGACCGTCATCGATCTGGCACGTCGGCCCGAGTCCGGAAGCACCGGCCCACGAGCCATGTGGAGGGGGATCACGTGACCGGTGGTATTCCCGGTGCGGCACCGCACCGCTCCCGTCCTCGTCCCAAGGTGTTCGGTATCGGCCTCTCGCGCACCGGCACCCGCTCGCTGACCGCCGCGCTGCGCACCCTGGGCTTCGACACCGTGCACTACCCCTCCGACCCCGCCACCTACCGGACCCTGCTCGCGGGTACCGGGCGCTTTCCGCTGCTGGCGGACCATGACGGGATCACCGACATCAGCGTGGTTCCGTACTACGAGGAACTCGATCTCGACTGGCCCGGAGCCAAGTTCATCCTGACGGTCCGGGAGGAGCAGGCCTGGCTGCGCTCGTGCGCGACACACTGGGCACGACCGGTGGACAGCAAGACCGACCGTGGCGAGGGGTATCCGGACATGCAGCGCTTCCTGCGTGCCGCCGTCTACGGGTGTCTCGAATTCAACCCGGAACGGTTCGCCCGCGTCCACCGCCGCCACGTCGAGCGGGTGCTGCACCACTTCGCGGACCGGGACGACGACCTACTCGTCCTCGACATCGCCGGGGGCGAGGGCTATGAACGGCTGGCCCCCTTCCTGGGCAAGGAGGTCCCCGACGGCCCCTTCCCGAACGTCAACCGGCCCTCGCCCGTCCCGGACCGGCCGTGAGCGGCGCGATCCGCACCCTCCCCGGCGACTGGTCACCGCCCGCCGGCCGCCCGGTCGACCTGGTACTCCGCACGGTCGGTGAGCGCACCACCCACCTCGCTCTCGGCCTCGCGATCCGGCACATCCGACCACGCCGGGTTCACATCGCAGAGAACATCCGGCCGCTCGCCCGTGCCGTGGACCGCCAGGTGCACATCGACCACGGCGAGGCCTCGCATGTCGTCCACGTCGACGCCGACTGCCTGATCCTCGAGGACATGAGGCCCTTTCTCGACGCCAACGACCTTGCGTACGTCGACTGCTTCGTGCACGACCGGTTCCGCGGCCGGGTCCACTGCGGGGTGCACATCAGCCGAACCGACCTGGTCCGGGCGATGCGGGAGGTGGATGTCGAAGCGGAGGCACCAGCGGCGGGGCGCGGGCCGATGCTGCGGCCCGAGGCGTTCCGGCGGCACCTCGCCCGACGTCATCTCCAGCCCGACGTGCAGCTGAAGGGCTTCCACATCCTGCACGACCACTTCCAGCACTATCACCACATCTTCGCCAAGTACGCTCTGCGCGAGGTGCGCAGCCGTACCGAGAGCACACACGCGGTGCTGAAGTCGGCCCTGCTGCGCTGGGGGGACGACCTGGACTTCGTGGTCGCCAGAAAGGCGATACAGCACAGCCGCTCGGTGGTACCCGCCGATGTCACCCCGCACGCGCTGGGCCAGTACCTCGACGGCCTGCCCGAACTGGCGGCCCGCGTGGTCGGGGAGCTGCGCCTGCCCAGCCGTCCTCGGCTGACCATGGCCAACGTCCGGAAGACCGTGGCCCGCGCCCCGCAGACCCATGGCCCCGCCGCCGACCGGCCCAAGGTATTTTCCCTCGGCCTGCCCGGTACGGCGACCCGGAGCCTGGTCGAGGCCCTCCATCTGCTCGGTTTCGACCTCGCCCACTACCCGTTGGGCCCGGCGGACCTGGCGGCCCTGCGCCGCGGGGACGGTGACTTCCCGGCGCTGCGGCACTACGACGGCCTGACGAGCGTCTTCGCACTCGCGTCCCTGACGGCACTGGACGCGCGGCATCCGCGGGCACGGTTCGTCGTCACCGTACGGGAGACGGAGAGCTGGTTGCGTGCGGTGGAGCGGCTCTGGGACACCGGCTGGCCGTCGGGGGCGCCCGCGGCCGAGCGGGCCGCCCACAGGGAGGCGGCGTATCTGTTCCGTACGCGGATCTGTGGCGGGGAGACCTTCGACCCGGTCCGACTGGCTCGGGTCTACCAGGATCAACTCGTCCGCGTACAGCGTCACTTCGCCCGGCGCCCCGGGGATCTGCTGGTATTGGACATCGGCGCGGGCGAGGGCTGGGAGAAGCTCGCCCCTTTTCTCGGCCGGCCGATTCCACCGGGACCGTTCCCGGCAGTGTGAAATCCTCCACCGCGCTGTCATCCGCACGTGGGGTTTTCGCGCCCGGAGAGGCGCGGTCCGGAGCGGTGTCACCGTGCGGCGCCGGAAGTGACGGCAGGATGACACGGGTGCCGACCCATGCTCCCTCGACCTCCGCCGAACAGCCCGAACTGCGCCTGGGTTGGGACGACCCGCATCACGACCACGTCGCGGCGGCGGGTCTGGCGCAGATGGCGGCCCGTCTGCCCGCCACGATCGCGGCCGCCGCCCGGTTGAGCTGGGCCGCCGACCGGTGGGCGGCCCTCCAACTGCTGGTGGCCCAGCTGCTCGCGGCTGCCTCCGCCGCGGTGGTCCTGGCCGCGACCGCCCAGGTGATCGGAGCCCTCGTCGGGCAGGGCCAGGCCACCGAGCGGCTGCACGCCGCGGTGCCGGCTCTGCTCATCGCGGCGGGTGCGGCCGCCACCCGGGCGGCGTCGGACGCGGTCTCCCAGTACGCGGCGGTGAAACTGGGGCCGGAGGTGACCGCCCTCGCCGAGGAACGCATCCTCGCCAAGACCCCGGAGGTCGAGCTGACCGCTTACGACCAGCCGGAGTTCAACGACTCGCTCCAGGCAGCCGGCCTGGGGGCGATGGCCACCCAGGACCTGATCGCCGACGCGCAGCAATTGATCAGCGCGGTGGCGCAGTTGACGGCCGCGGCGACCATCCTCACTCTGCTGAATCCCCTGCTGCTGCCGCTGCTGGTTCTCGCGATGCTTCCCAAGGGGGCGGCCGCTCTGGGCACGGCTCGTATCGCCCACCACACCGCTCACACCAGCCTCGCCGACAACCGACTGCGCTACATCCTGCGCCAGCACAGCACGGACCGCCGGACGGCCGCGGAAGTCAGGGCGGGGACCATGGCCGCGTTCCTGCGCCAGTGGTACGCCCAAGTCGCGATGCGGATCAGGATCAGGCACCGGGCGGCCGCACCCCGAGTGCTGCTGGTGACACTCGGCGGAGCGGCCGGGACCGGCATCATGCTCACCCTCACCTGGCTCACCGTCGGGCTGCTGACGATGAACGGCACCATCGCGCTCGCGGTCGCCGTCACGGCCGTGGTCGCCGTCCGCTCCTCCACCGGCGCGCTCAACTCCCTGGTGATGGCGAGCGCCCGGCTGTTCCGCACCTCGCTCCACCTCCAGGACTGGCGCAACTTCCTGGCTCTCGCCGACACCCTGCGCGCCACGCGTGGACCGCTGGCGATCGACTCGGCCGGCCCCCGGGAGATCCGCGCCCACCGAGTGTCCTACCGTCACCCCGGCAGCCCGGTGAACGCCTTCGCGGTTCACGACATCAGCCTGACCCTGCGCAACGGTGAAGTCGTCGCCCTGGTGGGTGAGAACGGTTCCGGCAAGACGACTCTCGCCCACCTCCTCACCGGTCTCTACCTGCCCACACACGGCACCGTCAGCTGGGACGGCATCGATCTGGCCCAGGCGGATCCGCACTCGGTCTGGTCGCGCGTCGGTCTGGTCCCCCAGGACTACACCAAGTGGCCGATGGCCGCGAGGGAGAACATCACGCTCGGTCAGACCCGCGGCGAGGACGACCTCGTGCACGCTGCCGCCCGCGAGGCCGGCGCGGACAGCGTGCTGGCAGGACTGCCGAACGGTCTCGACACACTGCTGGCCAAGTCGTTCTGGGGCGGGCACGATCTCTCGGGCGGCCAGTGGCAGCGCCTCGCCGTCGCCCGCGCCTGCTACCGAGAGGCCGGCGTCCTGGTCCTCGACGAGCCCACTTCCGCGATGGATCCGCGCGCCGAACACCGGGTGATCAGCCGCTTCAAGACGCTGGCCGAAGGCCGGACCGCCGTGTTCGTCACGCACAACCTCACCAACACCCGCGTCGCCGACCGCATCATCGTGCTGGCCGGCGGGAGCATCGCAGAGGAGGGCACCTTCGATGAACTCCTCGAGCGAGGCGAGCTGTTCGCGGAACTCCACAAGCTGTCACAAGATCGGTGACGGTTCCTCGGCCCCGGCGACGGAGGTGCTGTGAAGTGATGAACAGTGAGCGGCGCAACAAGACGGTGATCTTCATCATGGGGGCCGGGCACTCCGGAACCACGCTGCTTGGGCTGATGCTGGGTGCGCACCCGGCGGTCTGCTTCGCCGGCGAGGCGTGGAACAGCACCCGCCTCGGCACCACCGACGCGCAGGGGCGGACCGTCGGCTGCAACTTCTGCACCGACGCTTGTCCCGTGTGGGGCGACCCGCTGCCGAGCACCGGTCCCGACCTCTACGAGGTGCTGGCCCGGCGCTGCGGGCGCCCCTTCGTCGTGGACTCCACGAAAGCGGTCGGCTGGATCGATCAGCAGACGGCACTGCTGCCCGGCGCCGTCCACCGTCATCTGGTGGTGCTGGCCCGTGATGGCCGGGCGGTGGTCAACTCCCTGCTGCGCAAGTACCCCGACGCCCGCCCCGCGGAGCTGGCCGCGGAGTGGGTCGCCCAGATGCGCCGGACAGAGGATCTTGCGGCCCGCTGGCCCGGCATCGTCAGCCGGGTGCACTACGAGGACGTCGCCACCCACCCCGAAGACGTCCTGTCCCGCCTGAGCGCGACACTGGGCTTCTCCTTCCTTCCCGCGATGCTCGACCCTTGGCTCAGCGTCCAGCATCCGTTGGGCGGCAACGCGGGCACTCAGTACATCGTGGCGCGGGAACGCGCCGCACGGGCCACGGGCCGGCCCGTCAACCTGAAGCGCACCGAGCGCGCCTACTACCTCGGCCACCCACCCGCGATCGTGCTGGACCTGCGCTGGCGTGAGGAGATGTCCGAGTCCGCCCTGCGCGTCTTCGACGCCATCGCGGGCGAGACCAACGCGCCCTATGCGCGCTGACGGTTGCCGAGTCTCAGGACCGGCTGACGGGGGCGACCAGGCGGTATCCGGCGGACATGCTGGGAAGCACAGTGCCCCAGCGGCTCACGTTCACCGTCCCCATGGCATGGTCCGCGCGCCTGCTGTCACCCGTTCGGCCTGGCGTCGCGCTTACGCCGTCGCTCCCGTCGGCGCCAGGTGACAGCCGGCCCGGCCCTGGCGGTGTACGACGGGCAGATGCACTGCGTCCACAAGGGTGCCGGCTCTGACAGCACGCTGTGGCACACCAGCTTCACCAACTCGGGGGGCTGGACCCAAGACACCCCGCTCCCCGGCCACTCCACAGCCTCGAACCCTGCACTGGCGGTGTATGGCAGCACGCTCCACATGGTCCACCGAGGCAGCGGCAACGACACCTCCCTGTGGCACACCACCTGCACGAGCGCCGAGGGCTGGGGAACGGACAACAAGTTCCGCGCCCACTCCAGCCTGGAAGGGCCCGGCCTGGCAGTCTTCGACAACAGGCTCTACTGCGTCCACCGCGGCCACGGCAGCGGGGACCAGAACCTGTGGTGGACCGGTTACAAGCCTGGCAGCGGCCCCTGGGCCGACGACCAGAAGTTCCCCGGCCACACCAGCGGCGCCGGACCAGCGGTCGTCGTCTACCGCGACAAGAACGGCACGCAAGACCAACTCATGGTCATTCACCGCGGCTACGGCAACCGCGCCGCCGACACCGACAGCGCCGAAGTGCAGGCACAGATCGCTGCCGACGAAGACGCCGGCTGAGCAGGCGCGGTAACCGAGGTGCAGGGCGAGGTGTCGGGCATGAGGGGGCTCGTTTCGCCGGTCCGGACCGACGCGGAGTCGGCCCGGACCGGGGGTTCCAGCGGGTGGCGGACGGGGAGCGGGGCGGTGTGCGGAGG